>JAVRPX010000093.1:0-5814 GCA_032161985.1 Mycobacterium sp. | reverse complement strand
TCGTTCTGGTACGACGAGGCTGCGACTATTTCCGCCTCCTACAGTCGATCTCTGTCTCAGTTGTGGCAGATGTTGAGCAATGTCGATGCCGTCCACGGCCTGTACTACCTGCTCATGCACGGCTGGTTTCAAATTTTCCCGCCAACGGAGTTCTGGTCCCGCGCGCCAAGCGGTCTGGCTGTCGGTGCCGCAGCGGCCGGAGTGGTGGTGTTGGGCAAGCAGTTCTCGTCTCGCACTGTCGCGGTGAGCTCTGGCGTTGTCTGCGGGATATTGCCTCGGGCGACGTGGGCAGGCATCGAAGCTCGGCCGTATGCGTTTTCGATGGTGGCCGCCGTGTGGCTGACCGTACTGCTCGTTCACGCCACACGCCGTGACAACGCCTGGGTCTGGCTGTCGTATGGGATCGTCTTAGCGACGTCGATTCTGCTCGACGTGTATCTCGCGCTTTTGTTGTTGGCACACGTCGCCTTCATCTGTCGCTACCGGCGCACGCGAGCGGTCCTAGTGCGGTTCACCATCGCATTGGTGGTGGCGTGTTGTGCTGTGGCGCCGTTTGTAGTCACGGTTGTCGGTCAAGTACATCAGATTGTCTGGATCGCACCGATTGGGCGCAGGACCACCGAAGATGTGGCGGTCCAACAATATTTCGAAAGAAGTCCACTGTTCGCGATCGTGGCGGCATTGGTAGTAGCGACGGCTATTGTCTTGTGGCTCTGCACATCCGCGCGACTGGTCCAGACAGATCGGCAACTGTTGACCTTGGCGATCGCATGGCTTGTGATACCGACTGCCGTGATCCTCACGTGGTCGGCGTTGGCTCACCCGATCTACACGCCTCGCTATTTGTGCTTCACCGCACCGGCCATGGCACTGGTTTTGGGCGTCTACATTGGCGCGTTGGCTGTTACGCCATGGGCGGCGGCGGCCATCGTGAGCGTTCTTGCTCTGGCTGCAGCCCCGAATTACCTTCTGGCGCAGCGTAGTCCGTACGCCAAATACGGAATGGATTACAGCCAAGTGGCCGATCTGATCGCCGCGAAGTCTGCACCCGGCGATTGTCTACTCGTGAACGACACAGTGACCTTCATGCCCGCCCCCATGCGGCCCTTGTTCGCGGCGCGTCCTGATGCCTACCGGAAGCTGATCGACCTCAGCCTGTGGCAACGAGCGACGGACCGCAACGACGTCTTCGACACCAACCTCATACCGGAGGCCACCGCAGGGCCGCTGAGCGACTGCCACGTCGTGTGGATCGTCACCCAAGCCGACAAGTCAATGCCCGCTCACGAGCAGGCGTCGATGTTGCCACCCGGCCAACTCTTCGGAGCCACTCCCGCGTTCTCGGTTCCCAACGACCTGGGATTCCGACTTCTCGAGCGCTGGCAGTTCAACCTGGTTCAGGTCATCAAAGCGGCACGATAAGCGCTGACGCGGCTACCAGACGCGGATGTAGTCGATGAGCATGGCCGCCGGGAACTGGCCAAGGTTGGGATCGCCGCCGCCGACCCCACCGACCGCAAGGGTGAACATCGGCGACAGCCAATAGCCGGGGTTGTTGAACGGCCATCGCCAGTCGTCGGGCCTGCCGGAGACCTGGATGGGCTTCGGCGGCACGCTGAAGTACGGTTTCGCACCGTCGACGTAATCCCGCCAGAATTTGAAACCATCCTGGTCCCACCGCATTCGCCAGGTGTGCCACGCGCCGTCGACCAGTCCGGGGATCGACTTCCCCTCCCAAGTCTTCCCATTGGATGCCGCGTGGACTGTGGTCCCCGGAGCCCAGTTCCCGTTGCCGTACCACTCGAAGACGTCGACCTCCCCGTCAGGCAGCGGATCCTCGTTCACCGCCCAGTACGCGGCCCAGGCGCCGGTGGTCAGGCAGTCGAGTTTGATACGTGCTTCCCACGTGGTGTTGATCATGCCTCGCCAGTTGCCGCGCAGCTTGCCGCCGTAATACTGGCCCAACTCATTGGTGGCGAGGAGGACGAGGTTGGAGTTGCCGTCGAGGAATACGTTTCGGCGATCGTCGCGGTACAGGCCCTCAACCGGCGGGAACACGTCGTCCTGCCAGGTCTGCACCGTCCACTTCGCCGGATCGGGTCCCGAACCCATGGGGCCGTCGAACTCGTCCTGGAAAATGTAGGCGCCGGGAGCGGCATCGGGCGGGACGGCCCTGGCCTGCGGGAGGGGGACAGCGGCAGCCAAGAGGCCCATCCCCGCCATGAGCATCATGTTGCGTCGATCCATCTGAGGCACGAGCGCAACCCTAAGGGCAGAAGCTGGATCCGTGCATGATTTACCGACAGTTTTTGTGTTGCTCGGTCGAGCGGTAATCTCGAACGATTGATCCGTGATCGGGGGCGAACACGTGGACCTCGTACTCGGTCTGTCGATGACGTCGGCAGACGTCCGCTGGGTGCTAGTCGAGGGCACAACAGCCGAAGGCGCCACCATCTGCCGTGACGCGGTCGATTTCGACACCCTTGACGACGTGCTCGCCGCCGTCGGGAAAAACCGGCTTCACGCCATCGGCGTCACCTGGGCAAACGAGGCCGACACCGCCGCGTCGAGCCTCCTGGACGCGCTGGCGGACAGGGGTCTCGACGATGTGATCACGGTTTCGGAGGAGGAGGCCGCTGAAGCGCTGGCGACAGGCATCGCCGATCGCGGTGGCTACAGCGACGTCGCCGTATGCATCGTCGATCCCGACGACGCCCTCGTTGCGGTGGTCGGCGCCGACGACGCGACGACCGAGCGGGTCGGTCCGACGGTCGACGACGTTCTCGCGGCGCTGGATCGCGGCGGCAGCCAGCCCGAGGCGGTCTTCGTGCTCGGTTCGGCCGACGACATCGATGAAATCGCCTCGTCCATCGACGGTGCCGGGACACCGGTCATCACCGCCGCCGAGTCCGACCTTGCACTGGCAAGGGGCGCAGCGCTGGCGTCGGCGCAGGCGGTCAACATCCTGGACACTCAGCCAGCCCGATGGCACATGCCGTCGAGAATCGGTACGTTGGCTTCGGTTCTGGCCGCCGCTGTCGTGGTCTTCGTCGTCTCGCTGTCCGTCGCGCTGGGCCTGGGTTTGACTCCTGACACGGATTCGACTGTGGCCCAACGTGATACCGCGGTCTCGACCGACCAGCCTGCCCGGATGCCTACTGCCCCATCGGTCGCACAGGCTGTGCCGCGCCCGATTCCGGTCGCGCCGCCACCGCCCGCGGCACCTCCGCCGGATGCACGGCGACTGGTTGCGGAGACGATCGAGGTGGCCGCGGCGCCAGTGGCCGAGCCACCCGCGGCGCTACCACCCGCCCCCGCGTACGTTCCGCCAGCGCCCGCCTACGTGCCGCCCGCGCCTCCGCCCAATTACATTCCGCCCGCCCCTCCGCCTCAACCGCGGCTCCGCGACCGGATCATCGAACGCATCCCGATCATCAACCGGTTCCACGAGCCGAACCCGTACGGCTAGCTAGCGTCGCGACTTATCGCGCCAGATAAAGCTGTTCACGTACTTGCCCATATCCAATGCCAATTGCATATTGACCCCGGACGGGTGTCCACTGCCGAACGTAGGGCTGAATTCGTGGTACGGGCCGACCGCGGCGGCGACCAACGCATACTTATTTTTGATTGCGACCATCACCAGCAGCCGCAGCCGCGTGAAGGTGCCCGACGCATCCTGCGGGTATTCGTCCTTGACCACACCGTATCCCGGCTGATAGCCGAGCAAAGCGTTGGGAATCTCGTAATCCGTTGTGGCGTCTGGATAATGCTCACCGATCAGGCCCTCGGCGATCTGCTTCGGCGAACGACCCTCCGCCGGCATTCCAAACAACTGCATCCTGCCGGTGTCGCCGGCAGTGAAGTTCACATCCACACCGTCGGGCTCGAACGTCACCTCATACGCCGTACCTGCGCGTGGGTACTGGACAGAGAACCTGCCATCGCTGGACATGAACCATGGATTCGTCTCGACGGGCTTGCCGATCGGAGGCCGCCCGCAATCGGGTGGGCACACATAGCGCGGAACAACCGGTGTGGCCAGTACCGAAACCGTGACAGCCGCCGCGGCAGCGACTGCCGCACCCGCACCTAACGCCGTCAACAGTCGCGTGTGGGTGGTGTGCCGCACCGGTACCACCGCATACGAACCCGTCGGCACCGCGTACCCCGGCCGTGCGGCGGGCACCCCGATGTCTTCGGTGGTGCGACGGGTGGCACGCGCAGTCCGCGATGCAGCACGGGTCGCGACTCCACAGTTCGGGCAGAACGCGGTATCCGGAACGACGTGGTCGCAGTGCGGGCACAACACCTGCGCTTCTGGATTCATCTCGTCATGCGCTTCGTGCAGTAGCGCCGCCTGCACGCCAATTCTCAAGGCCAGCAATGCAACAATTGCGACGAGCACGTGTAACCCGAAATGAAAGCCATTTGCGAACGGGGCCACCTCAATCAACCCGATCGCAACGCAAAGGCTGAGCACCACAAGGAAACTCGAAACAACCAAGACAACGGCCGGCCGACGGTCCATACCAGCAGGTCGCTTGAACCACAGGGCTACACCAACCAAGCCGCCCGCGGCTGCGGCCGTCAGCGGCATTGCCACCCCTTGAATGCCCGCCTCGGCAAGGAGCTCGCTTACCGGTTGATCCTTTGCCGTCGGCCCCGTTGCAAGTTGGGGAGCGAACCGAGTCAGCGTTGCCGAGGCGACGAACGCGATCGCACTCAATGCGCCGATCACGAACCCATCCAACGACTCTCGGGTCCCGGGGCGCAGCAGCCGCACCACCACTGCGGGGAGAACCATGAGGACCGCACTACCCGCTGGAATGACCAACCCCTCGACTATCGAGTACGTCCCGGAGGTTCCTCCGCTCAGTGCGACGGCGTAGGAGTCAGCGACGATGGAGCCGGTAAGCAGTGCCCAGCCGACACCCAGTCCGACACCAAGCGCTGCAGTCAGCGCAAGTGAGCTGACCGGCAGATCATCGTCGACGTCGGTCTCGTGAATGTAGAGCAGGAACAGCAGCGGGAAGCCAAGCGCGCTGACCGCGATCAACGGCGCCTGCCATTTGAGGACCGCGAATGCAATCAGCGTCAGGAACAGCAAGGCCAACGCGACCCGGAACGGTGCGCGCGAACGGTGCGGCAGATGCGGAAACAGTGAACTTGCCACGGACAGCCGCAACACGTGTTCGCCGGGGGCCGCTCCGTATGCGCCAGGTCGCAGCACGCCGCGCCCGTTCCCGCGTTGCGCCGACAAGTGCGCGCCGCACGTTCCGCAGTATGCGCCTGCGGGGACGTCCGCATCACATACGGCGCAGTGCATCGTCGGCATTCCGTCGTCGGGCAGGGGCGGTGCGGTCATCGGGGCGCAACGCCCTTCTGGATGTCCAAGAGGTCGAGAACCAGGTAGTCGACGTTGGGGCTGCCGAGGCCCGTCACCACGTCATAGCCGGGCTCTGAGACATCTACGGCGTTCCCGCCAAGGCTGATGTCGCGGAACGCGGGCCGGTTCGCACCCGCGGCAACCCGATACAGCAGCGGGTTGATGTTGCCCAGCGGCCGTCCGCCATGCGCAAGCAGGTACTGATTCATCAGCACCGTCAGTCCGGCCCAGATCGGTGCTGCCTGGGACGTCCCCGCACCGACCGCATCCTGCTGATCGAACACGATTCTCACTCCGGTGAATGGGTCTGCGACGGCGGCGACATCCGGGGCCAGGCGGCGGTGCCTGATGTCGCGCTCCACCGACAACGCGCTCTGCCAGGCGGGGCGGGCAAACAGGGCCGACACTCCCCCACTGGTGCCTTG
>JAVRPX010000092.1:0-5144 GCA_032161985.1 Mycobacterium sp. | reverse complement strand
GAGCGCCACTTCGACCGGTTGACTGCCTCGCTGGCGGCGACCAAGGGCGACGTCGTCTTCGGCGGCGGCTCTGACGTATCGACGATGAGCATTCAGCCGACCGTAGTCGTCGATCCCGACCCCGCCGAACCGTTGATGACCGACGAGATCTTCGGACCGATCCTGCCGATCATGACTATGCAATCCCTCGATGACGCAATCGGTTTCGTGAACGCGAGACCGAAACCGTTGGCCGCGTATCTGTTCACGAAGACCAAGAGCATTCGCGAACGGGTGATCAAAGAGGTGTCGGCAGGCGGCATGGTCATCAACCATCTGCTGTTCCAGTTTTCCACCAACAAGCTGCCGTTCGGCGGTGTCGGGCCGTCTGGCATGGGCGCCTACCACGGCAAGTTCGGCTTCGAGCAGTTCAGCCACAAGAAGTCGGTTATGACCAAGCCGACCCGACCCGACCTCGGCGCCTTCATCTACCCCCCGTATACAGAGAAGGCTTTTAAGCTCGCCAGACGGCTGTTCTAGAAAGGAACCCCATGCCAGGAGTGCAGGATCGCGTCATCGTCGTCACCGGGGCGGGAGGCGGACTCGGACGTGAGTACGCGTTGACGCTCGCCAAGGAGGGCGCCAGCGTCGTCGTAAACGACCTCGGCGGTTCGCGTGACGGCACCGGCGCCGGACATTCAATGGCCGACGAGGTGGTCAAGGAGATCAAGGACGCTGGCGGCCGCGCGGTGGCCAACTACGACAGCGTGGCCGAGTCCGAGGGTGCCGAGAACATCATCAAGACCGCCCTCGACGAGTTCGGCAAGGTCGACGGCGTGGTGAGCAACGCGGGCATCCTGCGCGACGGCACGTTCCACAAGATGCCGTTCGAAAACTGGGAATCCGTCCTCAAGGTGCACCTGTACGGCGGCTACAACGTGATCCGCGCCGCCTGGCCGCACTTTCGCGAGCAGAGCTACGGCCGCGTCGTCGTCGCCACTTCGACCAGTGGCCTGTTCGGCAACTTCGGTCAGGCCAACTACAGCGCCGCCAAGCTGGGCCTCGTCGGCCTGATCAACACACTGGCGCAGGAGGGCGCGAAGTACAACATCAAGGCGAATGCCCTCGCGCCGATCGCCGCCACCCGGATGACGGAGGACATCCTTCCGCCGGAGGTGTTCAAGAAGCTCACGCCCGAATATGTCGCTCCGGTCGTCGCTTACCTGTGCACCGAAGAGCTGCCGGAGACGGCGTCGGTGTTCATCGTCGGCGGCGGCAAGGTACAGCGTGCCGCGTTGTTCCAGAACGACGGCGTCACGTTCACCGACGTGCCGTCTGTGGACGACGTCGCGGCGAAGTGGGGCGAGATCACCGACCTGTCGGCGGCGCAGCGGGCCAACTTCAGCCTCGGCTGACCTTCGGATGAAAGCGCTTGTCGCGCGGGAGCTTTCAGGACCATCGGGGCTGGACTACACCGATGTTGACGACGTGGGGGGTGACGACGCTTTCGTTATCGACGTCGGCGCGGCTGGGGTGAGCTTTCCCGACCTGCTGCTCCTGCGCGGCGAATATCAGCTGCGGCTCGAGCCGCCGTTCATCCCCGGCATGGAGGTCGCCGGAGTGGTGCGGTCGGCGCCATACGAGTCGGAATTCAAACCGGGGCAACGGGTGACGGCGCTTTCGATGCTCGGCGGCTGGGCGGAACAGGTAGTGGTGCCGCCGGACAGTATCCGGCCCACTCCCGACGACATCGACGACGCAGAGGCCGTCGCGCTGCTCGGCAACTATCAGACGATGTATTTCGCGCTGGCCCGCCGTGGTGCGCTTCGGCACGGCGAGACGGTCTTGGTGCTCGGCTCGGCGGGTGGGGTCGGCACTGCCGCCGTCCAGATCGCAAAGATGCTGGGCGCCAAGGTGATCGCAATGGTGCACCGCGCGCACGCCGCTGAGTTCGTCGAGTCGCTGGGCGCAGACGTGGTGCTGCCGCTGACCGAGGGCTGGCTCGAAGCGGTGAAGGACGCGACCGGTGGCCAGGGGGTCGACCTGGTTGTCGACCCGATCGGGGGCGAGGCCTTCGACGATGCGATCCGGGCGCTGGCCACCGAGGGCAGGCTGTTGGTGATCGGCTTTGCGGCAGGCGGGATTCCGACCGTCAAGGTCAACCGGCTGCTGCTGCGCAACGTCGCAGTCATCGGTGTCGGATACGGCGAGTACGTCAACCGCAAGCCGGGCTCCCAGGCGGTGTTCGAGTTCGGGGTCCGCGAGTTGGTCAAGGCCGGACTGCGGCCGCCGCCGCCGATACGGTTCCCGCTGTCGAAGGGAGCCGAGGCGTTGCAGAGCCTGGCCGACGGCGGCGTGCTAGGAAAGGTCGTCCTGGAGCCGTGATGACACCGACAGCGTTGGCCTTCGACGTGTTCGGCACGGTGGTCGACTGGCGGTCCAGCATCATTCGAGAACTCGAAGAGTTCGGCCGACGCCATGGGCTGCAACAGGATTGGCCGAGTTTCGCGGACAATTGGCGCGCCGGTTATGCCCCGGCGATGGACCGCGTGCGCCGCGGCGACCTGCCGTGGACGAGAATCGACGACCTGCATCGCACGATCCTCGAGGAGCTCCTTGGCGCGGCTGGTATCACGTCGATCTGCGTTGAGGACGTCGACGAACTCAACCGGGCCTGGCACCGGCTCGACCCGTGGCCGGACACCGTGGCCGGATTGACCCGGTTGAAGGAAAAGTTCACCATCACAACGCTTTCCAACGGCAACCTGTCGCTGCTGACCAACATGGCCAAGCGGGCGGGACTGCCGTGGGACTGCGTGATCTCCGCCGAACTGTTCCACCACTACAAGCCGGACCGGCAGGCGTACCTCGGCTGCGCCGATCTGCTCGGCGTTCCGCCGGACGAACTGATGCTCGTCGCCGCGCATCCCAGCGATCTGAGGGCGGCGCGCGATGCCGGACTGATGACCGCGTACGTCGACCGGCCGCTGGAGTTGGGTCCCAATCGGCCTGCTGAGAGGGTGGAACACGGCGAATTCAATTACGCTGCAACAGATTTTCTGAACCTTGCGGACCAGCTGGGGACGTGAGCCGACGGCGTACCGTGGAAGGGTGACCGAGCAACTGCACACCGAACTGCCACAGGCGCTCCAGAGGGCGCTGGACTTACTCGCCGAGCCGCCGGCCGATCCGGACGTCAGCAAGGGCTATCTCGACCTGCTGAAAGAGTCGATCGAGGCGCCGCCAAAGAACACCGGCGTAATCCAGGCTGCGTGGGCATCGGGGATCGGGTCGATGCTCTACGACAACGCCCAGGTGATTGCGCGCAAGGTACTGAGCATCTGGCAGGCGCCGATCGAGTGGCTGAGCATCCCGTCCGGCGGCGTCTCCCTCGACGTCGGCAGCGGGCCGGGAAACGTAACCGCCTCACTCGCTCGGGCCGCAGGCCCGGATGGTCTCGCACTGGGCGTCGACATCTCCGAGCCGATGCTGGCCCGCGCGGTCCGCGCCGAAGCCGGGCCGCAGGTCGGCTTCTTACGGGCGGACGCCCAGCAGTTGCCGTTGCGTGACGAAACCGTCGACGCCGTCACCTCCGTCGCGATGTTGCAGCTGATACCCAACCCGCGGGTGGCGCTCGCCGAGATGGCGAGGGTGCTGCGTCCCGGTGGCCGCATCGCCGTGATGGTGCCGACCGCGGGATCTGCCGGTCCGCTCTGGCGCATCCTTCCCGACGGCGGGGCCAGATTCTTTGGCGAGGACGAACTCGGCGACATCTTCGAAGACCTCGGCCTCGTCGGCGTGCGGACGAGAAGCCTCGCCAACTTCCAGTGGGTCCGCGCGAAGAGACCCTGACCCGTTCAGAGCCAGTAGATTCGAAGCCGTGAGCACCGTCGGCATCGTCCTCGTGGCGCTGGCTATCGCCGTCGGACTTGTCGGCATCGTGGTTCCGCTGATCCCCGGCATCCTCCTGGTGTTCGGCGCGATAGCGGTCTGGGCCGTTGTCGAGAACAACGTGACCGCGTGGGTGACCCTCGGCGTGGTGGCCGCGCTGGTGGCCGCCTCAACGTTGATCAAATACCTGTGGCCGATGCGGCGCATGCGGGCCGCAAACGTCGGCACGTCGACTCTGGTCGCCGGCGCGGTGCTGGGCGTCATCGGCTTCTTCGTGATCCCGGTGGTGGGCCTGGTGATCGGCTTCGTGCTCGGTGTCTATCTCGCCGAACTGGCGCGACGGCACGACCAGCGGGTGGCATGGACGTCGACCAAGCATGCGTTAAAGGGTGTGGCGTTATCCGTCGGCGTGGAGTTGGCGGGTGCGCTGCTCGCGACCGTGGCCTGGGTGGCGGGCGTGTACCTGACCCAGTAGAGGTAGTTCAGAGGAGGTGCAGGCGATGGCGGCTCATGACCTTGCTGCATTGTGGGATGCGCACTGCGGGTTCGAGTTTGAGACGCGCGATGTCGACGCGACCATGGCCACCATGGTTGCCGAACCGTATGTCAACCACATTCCCACCATGACCGGTGGTGTCGGCTTCGACAAGTTGCGCGATTTCTATGCGAACCATTTCATCGGCGTCAATCCACCCGACTTCGAACTGGTGCCCGTCAGCCGCACCGTCGGAGAGACTTCCGTTGTCGACGAGCTCATCGCGCGGTTCACTCACACCACACATATTGATTGGATGCTGCCGGGGATCGAACCGACGGGGCGCTCCGTGGAGATTCCCTTAGTCGCGATCGTGCAGTTTGACGGCGACAAGCTTGTGCACGAGCACATCTACTGGGATCAAGCCAGCGTGCTCGTGCAGCTGGGGTTGCTCGAAGCTGGCCCTTCCGGGGGATTGCCCATCGCCGGCGCCGAAACCGCGCACAAGGTGCTCGATCCCTCCCTGCCAAGCAACACGTTGATGGAATCAGCCCGCTAAAACGTCGATCGGCTGCCTACCATCAGCCCATGCGCGGCTCGAAGATTCTCATCACCGGTCCGACCGGCCAGGTCGCAAGGCCGATCGCCGAGGCGCTTGCCGCTGACAACGAAGTGTGGGGCATCGCCCGGTTCACCGACGCCGCGGCCCGAGAAGGCCTCGAAGAGTCGGGGGTGCGGTGCGAGACGGTCAATCTGGCCGCCGGGGACTTCACCGCGATCCCTTCGGACTTCGACTACG
>JAVRPX010000091.1:0-3388 GCA_032161985.1 Mycobacterium sp. | reverse complement strand
GTGACGGTACCCCACGTTCGCGCACGAGCTTGGTGAACAGATCCGCAAAAGTGTTTACGATGGCACAATGCTGTGGTGACACGCGGTACCGCCACCAAGAACGTGCGCGATCGGCTGATCGATGCGGCTGAGGTGTGTCTGCGCGCCAGAGGAATCCGGTCGACGACGGTCTCAGAGGTGGCCGAGGTCGCCGGGGTGTCACGAGGCTGGCTGTACCGGCATTTCCCCGACAAGGTCTCGCTGCTGGGCGCCGCGATCGTACGCCTCAACGACGCGTACTGGTCCGAGGCGCACGCGATGCTCGAGCAGGTCGAGGGCCTAGATCGGCAGATGGCTTTGGGTATCCGCCGCGCACGCACCGCGTACGACGATCCCGGCGCGCTGCTGATGAAACTGCGGATGGATGAGCCCGAGGAATTCGCGGCGTGCGCAGGCGCGGGCGTGCAGGGGCTGGTCCCCGATCTCGCCGACTTCTGGTCGCGCTATCTGATCGCTGCGCGCGACCGCGGCGAGATCCACCAGGACACCGACATCGCCGAAGCGTCGGAATGGGTAGCGCGCGTACTGCTTTCGCTTGCCACCGTTCCCGGCGACACACTGGATCCCAGCGACGCCGACGCAGTTGCGGCGCATGTCCGCCGCTACGTCATGCCCGGGTTGCGGGCAGATCCCGCGGTTTAGTCGGAGTCCATCGAGCCCGGAGTGGTCTTTGAGACCTGCACCAGGAACTCGTAGTTGGTCTTCGTCTTGCGCAACTGGCTCATCAGCAGGTCGATGGCCTGATGCGGGTCCAGACCGGACAGCACTCGGCGGAGCTTGTGCACGACCGCGAACTCGTCCGTCGAGAGCAGCAGCTCGTCCTTGCGGGTGCCGGACGGGTTGACGTCGACGGCAGGGAAGACGCGCCTCTCGGAGATCTTGCGGTCGAGCTTGAGCTCGGCGTTGCCGGTGCCCTTGAACTCCTCGAAGATCACGGTGTCACCGGTCGACCCAGTCTCCACCATGGCCGTCGCGATGATCGTGAGCGAACCGCCGTCCTCGATGTTGCGCGCAGCACCGAGGAACCGCTTGGGCGGGTAGAGCGCCGTCGAGTCGACACCACCGGACAGGATGCGGCCCGACGCCGGTGACGCGTTGTTGTACGCACGGCCGAGACGGGTGATCGAGTCGAGCAGCACGATGACGTCCTTGCCCTGCTCGACCAGGCGCTTGGCCCGCTCGATCGCCAGCTCGGCGGCCTGGGTGTGGTCTGACGGCGGACGGTCGAAGGTGGAGGCGATGACCTCACCCTTGACCGAGCGCTGCATGTCGGTGACCTCTTCAGGTCGTTCGTCGACGAGCACCACCATGAGGTGGCACTCGGGGTTGTTCTTGGCTACCCCGTTCGCGATGTCCTGCAGGATCGTGGTCTTACCGGCCTTGGGCGGCGACACGATCAGCGCGCGCTGGCCCTTGCCGATCGGCATGATCAGATCGATCACGCGGGTGGTCAGCCGGTCGGGAGTGGTCTCCAGGCGCAGCCGCTGGTTCGGGTACAGCGGGGTCAGCTTGTTGAAGTCCGGGCGCTTCTTCGCGTCCTCGACAGGACCACCGTTGACGGTGTCCAGTCGGACCAGCGGGTTGAACTTCTGCCGCTGGTTGGGCTGCTCCCCATCCTTGGGAACGCGGACCGCGCCGGTGATGGCGTCGCCGCGGCGCAGGCCGTTCTTGCGCACCATGTTCATCGACACGTAGACGTCGTTGGGGCCGGCGAGATAGCCGGAGGTCCGGACGAACGCGTAGTTGTCGAGGACGTCGAGGATGCCCGCGACGGGCTGAACGACGTCGTCCTCACGCAGTTCGGTATCGCGGTCGCCACCGCCGCCACCCTCGCCGCCACGCTCGCCCCGGCGCCTGCGGTCACGGAACCGGCGGCCGCGGCGGCCGCCACGGCCTTCGTCGTCATCGCCGGCGTTGCCGCCGCCGGCATTGCCGCCGCCGCCACCGCGATTCTGGCCGCCCTGCTGATCGGCTTGTTGCTGATCGCCGCTGTCGGCCTTGCCGTCCCGCTTCGGGGCCTGATCGCGCTGGCCGCCGCCCTTGTTCTGCTGGTTGTTCTGCTTGTTCTGCTCACCGTCCGCCGCGCCGGCCTCGCGGGCGGCGCCGCGACGTTCGCGTCGCTGCCGGGTCGGCTCATTGCTCGCCTCGTCCGAGCTCCGCTCATCGGTGGCGGGTTCGGTCGCGGTATCGGCGGCGGGCGCCTGAGTCGAGTTGGTGTCGGTGGCCTCTCCAGCGCCACGGCGGTTGGACTCGCCGCGGTGCTCACGGATGGCGGCGATGAGATCGCCCTTGCGCATTCCCGAGGCGCCCTCGACGCCAATCTGCTTCGCCAGCGTGCGGAGTTCGGGCAACACCATGGTCGACAGCGAGGCGGCACGATCGCCCGAGGCGACATCGGCCGTAGGTGCGGTTTCCGCGGCGGGCGTCGCGACAGGCGCGTCCGCTTCCGCGGGAGTTGAAATGTCAGAGTTCACGGTATTCGGCAGCTCGACGTCTTCGCCGCTGCCACCAGCCGTGATGAGGTCCGTTTCAGTCACGGATTTCCTTTCTATCCCCCGCTGATCAATTCACGCGGGGGTCCGTTGCAATCAGCTGAACTGCTGATTGCGGAGGGATTCGCCGGTATGCGGCGAACCGTCATCCACAAGAAGAATTGGTGGTCGTCCTAGTGTCGGCGCATGCAGAGACGCTGCGATTGCTGGACGAGAGCGAGGATAACCCGCTTCGGAGCCGGAAGCAAGGAACACCCTGATTCGCATGTGACTCGTGTTACCGGCAAGTCATCTCCGAACGGCCACGCCTGACGTCCATCGGACGCCCTCACCAACAGTCATCTTGCTGACGGTGAACCCATTGGCGATGCCGTACTCCAAGGCCTCTGCGGGCAGTTCTGGATGGTCACTCAGGGCGATCACCGCAGGTCCTGCCCCGGACAACACCGCCGCAACTCCACAACGCCGCAGTAACCGCAGGTATTCCGCCGAGGCGGGCATCGCGACTTCTCGCTGCGGCTGGTGCAGGAGATCCTCCGTCGCTTCCATCAGCAGATCGGGCCGCTCGGTCAGCGCCACGACGAGCAGTGCCGCGCGGCTGAGGTTGAACCGGGCGTCGATGTGGCTGACGTGGTCGGGAAGCAGCACCCTCGTCTCTGCCGTCGAGGAGCGCTGCTCGGGAATTGCGGGAAACAGGTGGATGTCGGGGTGCAGCCGCAGCTGCACCGCGGAGTAGCGCGGCAGCATGCCCTCGTGTTCGGTCCAGGACACCACCGCCCCGCCCAGGACGGCGGCCGACGCATTGTCGGGATGTCCCTCGAACTCGCTAGCCAGCTGGATGATCTCCGATTCGGCGA
>JAVRPX010000090.1:0-3546 GCA_032161985.1 Mycobacterium sp. | reverse complement strand
TCTGGCCCGACGCCACCGTACCCAGCGCCCCACCGACCGTCAGGTACTCCGCCCACCTCCGCAGCCGGTGCGCCTTCCCCGTCGTATAAGCCTCGGCGACCAACCCGAGCCGCTGCTCCATCAGCCGCGACGCGACCACTTCCAGCCCCGCCCCCGCGACCGCCATCCGCCGCGCCGGGCCAGCCTCACTGACCGGTGCAAAAACCATCCCCCAGCCCCCGCCACTCGCCGCGGCCGAGCCAGTGAACACGAACGGCAGATAAGGGTGCGCCTCCCGCCACGCAGGAACCGCCGTCTGCGACAACAGAACTGCCGTATACGACGCCACCCCCGGCGCCGTCCCAGCCGCCCACAGCCCGGCCGGCCTCGCCAACCAGCCCGCCAGCCGACCAATCCACATGCGCCGCAGCCACTTTGGCATCAGCTCCGCGGCCCCGGCCAGAACCGCGCCGGGACCGTACGCCGACAGGATCCACGTGCCCATGCTCATCGGCGAACTCGGCTTCGCCACCCGCAGCATGTGGTGGAATCGCGCCGGCCGGCCCAGGTCCGCGACCAGGAAGTACATGCTCGCCACGATGCTTCCCAACGCTCCCAGCCGGGAAGCCCGCCGCAGCACCGGTCGGCCCGTCATGTCCGCCCCGGCCGCCAGCATCGCCGAACCCGCCGACAGCCCGCCCGCGAACAGATACGCCGCGATCTTCCAGTCCCACGCCGGCGGCTTGAGCACCGCACGCCCGTAATACGAGCGGAACTCCGCCCGCGGCACCGCCAGGTCTTCGCGCGTCATCGCCGCCCCACGAACGCCGATACCGCCGCGGCGACCAACGCCGACGCCGCCATCCCCGCGTACTTCCACATCGCCGTCGCGTCGCGTGTCGGCACCACTGGGTCCGGCGGCAGCCCATACACCTCCGGCTCGTCGAGCAACAGGAAGAATGCGCCGTCGCCTCCGACCCCATCGTTCGGGTCGTGCCCGTACAACCGCGCTTCCGGGACCCCACGCGCATGCAGCTCCTCGACGCGCAGCGCCGCCCGTTCCCGCAACTCGTCTAATGGGCCGAACTGGATCGAGTCCGTCGGGCACGCCTTGGCGCACGCCGGCTCCAGCCCGTCGCGCAACCGGTCGTAGCACAGCGTGCACTTCCACGCCCGGCCGTCGCCCTCGCGCCGTTCGATCACCCCATACGGGCAGGCCGACACGCAATACCCGCACCCGTTGCAAATGTCTTGCTGCACAACCACGGTGCCGAACTCGGTACGGAACAACGCGCCCGTCGGACACACATCCAGACAACCCGCATGAGTGCAGTGCTTGCACACATCGGAGCTCATCAGCCACCGGAAGTCCGTGCGCGCCTCTGCGCCAGAACCATCGCCTGGCCGCGAGAACCCCGGCATCCCCAGCTCGACCGGCTCGGGCTCAGGCTGCTCGATGAACGCGACGTGCCGCCACGTGTTCGCGCCCAGCATGCCCGTATTGTCGAACGACATCCCGAGCAGGTTGAACCCGTCGTCGGGCACCCCGTTCCATTCCTTGCACGCCACCTCACAGGCCTTGCACCCGATGCACACCGACGTGTCGGTGAAGAACCCGACGCGCGGCGGGTGCTCGTCATACCCCGCGTTTCCCGCCGGGTCGTCCAACGGCCCATAAAAGCTGTTGTCGCTCATGGCTTTTCCTTCGGTTCGGTGTGTGCGAGCCCGTCGGGCCGGGTGGTGTCCACGCGCGTACCCGTTTCCTGCGTGATGCCGGCGCGGCGCCGGTACTCGGCGACGTACTCCAGCAGCGCCGGCCCCCGCGGCCGCCGCCCGGGCCGCACATCGCACGTGGCGACCTTGCTCTCCTGAATGAACACGTTCGGGTCGGCGACCACCCCCAGTAGATCGTTAACCACGTCACCGTCGATCAAGCCCGTGTAGCCCCAGTGATAGGGCATCCAAACCTGGTGCACGACACGGTCTTCGATGCGCAGCGGCGTCATTCGGTCCGTCACGAACACCCTTGCGTCCACCGCGGTGCGGCTGGTGATCACATGCGCCCAGTCCATATGCGCCAGCCCCCGCTGGGCCGCCAACTCGGGCGACACCTCCACGAACAGCGCCGGCTGTAGCTCCGCGAGGTAGGGCAGCTGCCGGCTCATCCCGCCGGCCGTGTGGTGCTCGGTCAGCCGGGCCGCGGTGAACACGAACGGGAACACCTCACCGTGCGCCTCAGGCGGCGACGGGTTCGATGGGTTGTCCTTACGGCCGTACACAATCCGTGCCGGATTGCCCTGCTGCTTGTAGAGCGCGTTGCGCACCGGAGACTCTTGCGGCTCGTAGTGCGTGGGCAGCGGGCCGTCGAGCAGACCGTTGGGCGCGAACAGCCAGCCCTTCCCGTCGGCCTGCATGATGAACGGGTCATCCCCGCGCAACGCGTCGACGCCCACCGCGCCCTCGGGCGGGCGGTACTCCGGCGACTTGTTCTTCTCGAAGTCGGGAACGTCGTACCCGGTCCACTCCCCCTTGTCGCCCTTGTTTTCGTCCCACCAGATCAGCTTCTTGCGCTCACTCCACGGGCGGCCCTGCAGGTCGGCCGACGCGCGGTTGTACAGCACCCGCCGGTTCATCGGCCAGGTCCAGCCCCACTCACCGTGCTGGTCGTGTGGTTTGCGCCGCGCCGCCTGGTTCACCTCGTCGGCGTAGACGCCGCTGTAGATCCAGCACCCGCACGCGGTGCTGCCGTCGGCCTTGAGGTCGAGGTAATTGTTGACCGCCCGACCTGTCGTCAGGTCGATGCCGCTTATGCGCCGCAGCACGTCCTCACCCGACGGCTCGTCGCCCTGCATTGCGTAGTCCCACGACAGGTCCAGCAGCGGCCGATCACGCTCGTCAGTCGAGCCGGCCAGCTTCTCCCGCAGGATCCGACCCAGGTGATACATGAACCACAACTCCGAGCGGGCGTCGCCCGGCGGCTCGACCGCCTTCTCTCGCCACTGCAGCATCCGCTGCGTCTGTGTGAACGTCCCGGCCTTCTCCACATGCGACGCCGCCGGGAAGACGAACACCTCCGTTCGGCAGGTCTCCGGCGAGATCTCCCCGGTCTCGACCTCCGGCCCGTCCTTCCAGAACGTGGCGCTCTCGATCATGACCATCTCGCGCACCACCAGCCAGTCGAGGTTGGCCATGCCGAGCCGCTGCAGCCGTCCGTGCGCGGACCCGACGGCCGGGTTCTGTCCGAACAGGAAATAGCCGAACACATTGCCGTCGACCATGTCCATGACCGTCCGATACGTGCCGTGGTCCCCGTTGATCCGCGGCAGATAGTCGAAACAGTAGTCGTTGTCGGTGGTGGCGTTGTCGCCCCAATACTCCTTCAGCAGAGACACCATGTAGGCATCGGCGTTGTACCAGAAACCCTTCTGGTCCTCGCTCCTGATCCTGTGGAGGTAGTCCGACAGCGTGGCCTGGCCCGCCTCCGGCATCACCAGGTAGCCCGGCAGCAGGTTGAACAACGTCGGCACGTCGGTCGACCCCTGGATGCTGGCATGCCCGCGCAACGCG
>JAVRPX010000089.1:0-2969 GCA_032161985.1 Mycobacterium sp. | reverse complement strand
AGGCGTGCGAGGCGCCCCGCCCCAGAACCCACTAATTCAGGAGTCTCCTAGTCGACGTCGACCCAGTCCAGCGTCCGCTGCACCGCTTTCTGCCAGCCCACGTAGCCGGCGGCACGCTGGTCCTCGCTCCACGCAGGCGTCCAGCGCTTGTCCTCCTGCCAGTTGGCACGAAGGTCGTCGGGGTTCTCCCAAAACCCGACCGCCAGGCCGGCGGCATATGCGGCGCCCAGCGCGGTGGTCTCGGCGACGACGGGCTTGACGACGTCGACACCGAGCACGTCGGCCTGGATCTGCATGCACAGACCGTTGGCGGTGATTCCGCCGTCGACCTTGAGCACCTCGAGATGCACACCCGAGTCGGCCTCCATCGCGTCGACGACATCGCGACTCTGGTAGCAGATCGCCTCCAGCGTCGCGCGCGCCAGGTGCGCGTTGGTGTTGAACCGGGACAATCCGACGATCGCGCCGCGGGCGTCCGAACGCCAGTACGGCGCAAACAATCCCGAGAACGCGGGCACAAAGTACACGCCGCCGTTGTCCTCGACCTGGCGTGCCAGCGCCTCGCTCTGCGCGGCGCCGCTGATGATGCCCAGCTGGTCGCGCAGCCACTGCACGGCCGAACCGGTGACGGCGATCGAACCCTCCAGTGCGTAAACGGGTTTGGCGTCACCGAACTGGTAGCACAGAGTGGTCAGCAGCCCGTTCTCGGAGCGCACGATCTTCTCGCCGGTGTTGAGCAGAAGGAAATTTCCTGTGCCATAAGTGTTTTTGGCCTCGCCGGCGTCCAGGCACACCTGCCCGACCATCGCGGCCTGCTGATCGCCGAGGATCCCGGTGATCGGCACCTGTCCCGCGACGGGCCCGTCGTCGCGGGTGATGCCTTAGGACTCGGGGAAGGACGACGGCTTGATCTCGGGCAGCATCTGCCGCGGAATGCCGAAGAACGACAGCAGCTCATCGTCCCAGTCCAGCGTCTCAAGATTCATCAGCATGGTCCGGCTGGCGTTGGTCACGTCGGTGACGTGCACGCCGCCGCGCGGCCCGCCGGTGAGATTCCACAGCACCCAGGTGTCGGGGTTGCCGAAGATCGCGTCACCCTTCTCGGCGTCCTCCCGCACCCCGTCGACATTCTCCAAAATCCATTGCACCTTGCCTGCGGAGAAGTACGTGGCCGGTGGCAGACCGGCCTTGCGCCGGATGACGTCGCCACGGCCGTCACGGTCCAGCGCCGAGGCGATGCGATCGGTGCGGGTGTCCTGCCAGACGATCGCGTTGTAGTAGGGCCTGCCGGTGCGTCTGTCCCATACCAGCGCGGTTTCCCGCTGGTTGGTGATGCCCAGCGCGGCCAGGTCGGTGGCCGACAGTTTCGTCTTGTTCAGCGCGGACATGATTACCGACGACGTTCGTTCCCAGATCTCGACGGGATTGTGCTCGACCCAGCCGGCCTTGGGCAGGATCTGTTCGTGCTCGAGCTGGTGGCGCCCGACCTCGGCGCCGTCGTGGTCGAAGATCATGCACCGCGTGCTGGTGGTGCCCTGGTCGATCGCTGCGACGAACTCTGCCAACTCCTGCTCCCCTCCTGACAGTTCCAGTCGTACATGATGGACTACATGGCCTCGCCGACGACCGACATTGACCGCATGCCCAGGGGCGGGCCGGACGCGTCCTGCGTGGACCGGCTGCTACAGACCGACCGGCCGGAGTACCTTGACCGCGACTCCGACGGAGATGCCGCCAATGAAGCGCGCAAGCGCAGTGTGATCCGCGCTTTGGAGTGGACGGGCGAGTTTTTCGGCAACACCGAGAAGTTCGCCCGCATCGTGCTGGACGAGTTGGCCGATGTGCCCGATCCCAAGATCCTCGAACTCGGGTCGGGACACGGCGGGCTGTCACGCAAGCTGCTCGAATGGCATCCGACCGCCGAGCTCACGGTCACCGACGTCGAGCCGGCCTCGGTGGCCGCCATCGCCGCTGGTGAACTCGGCAAGCACCAACGGGCGACGGTCCGGGAGATGGACGCCACCGCGATCGACGCCGCCGATGGGCATTACGACCTGGCGGTATTCGCATTCTCGTTTCACCATCTGCCGCCGTCGCTGGCATCGCACGTGTTTGCAGAAGGCACCCGCGTGGCCACCAAGCTCGTGATCATCGACCTGCCGCGGCCACCGTCGCCGTTGCACCTCCTGCGGCTGGCGGCGATGCTGCCGCTGGCGCCGGTGGTGCCGTTCCTGCACGACGGCGTGATTAGCTCGCTGCGCACGTACAGTCCGTCGGCGCTGCGAGCGCTTGCCGCACATGCCGATCCGGCGATCGATGTGCAGTTGCGCGGCGGTCTGCTGAGCCCCCAGGTCGTGGTGGCCAGCCGTTAGTCGCCGCGATAGCCGCGGTCGAAACCTTGGTGGTAGAACATGCCGTCGCCTTGGGAGATGAGCACGACCAAGAAGATGGCGTACAGGACGGCGAACAACAGCAGCAGACCGCCGAAAATCCACAACGAGAGCTGACCGAGGCGGCGTACCCGATCTGAGGCGTATTGGGCGCCGGCGACATTGCCCGAGGCCCACAGCGGATAGACGTTGAACCCGTGGGTGAACGCCGAAAACGAGAGCGGCCAGAAGAACAGCAGAGCAGCCACAGCCCAGCCGGCGTTAACCGATGGCGGTGCGGGTGCAGGTGGTGGCTGTATAGGGGTGGTGGGTTCGGTCATTTCCGCTTTCCTGTCGTTGAAAGAGGACAAGGTCGAACGTACACGCGACGATTTATGCGCGATTTCCTTGCGCGGCCGTCACCCAAGCTGTTGCATCGGCGTTGTGGGCGAAGAAGTAAGGCAGACCGACTTTTCTCGCGCGCACCGCCGCGAGTACCGGCGCAAGGTGCAACTGTGCCTGGACGTCTTCGAAACCATGCTCGCCCAGTCCAGTTTCGAGTTCGAGCGGCCACTGACCGGCATGGAGATCGAGTGCAAT
>JAVRPX010000088.1:0-10719 GCA_032161985.1 Mycobacterium sp. | reverse complement strand
CCGATCGCCACGAAGGCCGCGTCCCAGCTCCACATGTGCGGGTACAGCAACGGCGCGGCGGAGGTCATCACGCCCAGGTCGTTGCCGCGCAGCAGGTATGCGGCGCGGGCGGCGAGCTGTGTCGGAGCGAAGTTGTGGTCAGGCATTGTGTCCATCATGCGACGGGCAGGCATTACTTGCAGGTCGATAGGGTGGCGACATGCCGACCGCGATGATCACTGGGGCGGCAGGTGGGCTCGGATCCGCCATCGCCACCGCCCTGGCGCCCACCCACACCCTGTTCCTCGCGGGCAGGCCGTCGGCCCGGCTCGACGCGCTGGCTGAGGAGTTCGGCGCCACCACCTGGCCGATCGATCTCGGGGATGTCGATGACATTCCGGCGGTCGTCGAGCCGATCGTCGAACTCGACGTGCTGATCCACAACGCGGGTGTGGCCTACCCGGGACGCGTCGCCGAGTCGACGGTCGACGAGTGGCAGACCACCATGGCTGTCAATGTCGTTGGCGCGGTTGCCCTCACGCTCGCCCTGCTGCCCGCACTACGCGCCGCCGGCGGGCACGTCGTGTTCATCAACTCCGGAGCGGGTATCAACGCGTCACCTGGCCTCGCCTCGTATACGGCGAGCAAGTTCGCGCTGCGCGGGTTCGCGGATTCGCTGCGAAACGACGAGCGGTCGCTTCGGGTCACATCGGTGCACCCCGGACGGATCGCCACGGTCATGCAGGAGGGCCTGGTCGCGTACGAGGACGGGGACTACGACCCGTCGCGGTACCTGCAGCCCGAGACCGTCGCGAAGGTGGTCGCCGAGGCGGTGAATGCACCGCCCGACGCCCACATCCACGAGGTCATCGTCCGCCCAACGTGATTTCGGCGCGTTTTGTCACGCAGAACACCACGCTGAGCGCAACAAGCTGCACACAATTCGCTGATGAGCTCTATTGCGGAAACCGCCGAACGCTTCTTCGACGCCTGCGAGGCCGGCAAGGGTTGGCAGGGCTGCGAGCAGTACTGCCACCCGGGTGCAACCTTCGCCGCACAGGCCGATGCCCTGGCCGATGTGAAAACACTCGAGGCCTACACCGAGTGGATGAAGGGCCTGATGACGATCCTGCCCGACGGCACCGCCGAGGTGCGGTCCTTCGCCGTCGACGAGGCGCGCCATAACGTGGCAGCCTTCGGCGTCTTCCGCGGAACACACACCGGCGAGGGTGGGCCCATGCCGCCGACGGGTAAGTCCGCCGAAGCCGACTACGTGTACGTGATGGACTTCGACGGCGACAAGATCCGCCACATGACGAAGATCTGGAACGACGGGCTGACCATGCGCCAACTGGGCTGGGCCTAGCTACACGACGATGTTCACGAGCCTGCCGGCCACCACGATGACCTTCTTCGGGGTGGCGCCGTTGAGGAATGCGAGCACCTTCTCGTCGGCCAGCGCCGCGGCCTCCAGCGTGTCAGCGTCGGCGTCCGCAGGCACCGTCACGTGGCCACGGACCTTTCCATTGACCTGCACCGGATACTCGACCGTGTCCTCGACCAGGTACTGCGGGTCGGCGACCGGGAACGGCCCGTGCGCCAGCGACGAGTCGTGGCCCAGCCGCTTCCACAGCTCCTCGGCCAGGTGCGGGGCCAGCGGTGCGACCATCAGCACCAGCGGCTCCAGGGCCGCCCGCGCCGTCACCCCCTGCTTGGTCAGGTGGTTGGTGTACTCGATCAGCTTGGCCGCTGCGGTGTTGTTGCGCAGCGCGACGTAGTCCTCGGACACCCCGGCAATCGTCCGGTGCAGCAGCCGTAACGTCTCGTCGTCCAACGCCTCGTGCTCGGCTGCGCGTTCGGTGCCGGTCTGCTCGTCGACCACCAGCCGCCACACCCGCTGCAGGAACCGGTAGGCGCCGACGACGTCCTTCGTCGCCCACGGGCGCGATGCATCCAGCGGTCCCATCGACATCTCATACACCCGCAGGGTGTCGGCGCCGTAGTCGTCGCAGATCTCGTCGGGTGATACAGAGTTCTTCAGGCTCTTGCCGATCTTGCCGAACTCCTGGAAGACCTCGATCTCACCCTCGGGTCCGGTCCAATAGAACTTGCCGTCGCGTTCGGACACCTCGGCCGCGGGCACGTAGGCCCCGCGGGTGTCGGTGTAGGCGAACGCCTGGATGTAGCCCTGATTCACCAGCCTGCGGAACGGCTCCTTGGAGCTGACGTGGCCGAGGTCGTAGAGCACCTTGTGCCAGAACCGCACATACAGCAGATGCAGCACCGCATGCTCGACACCGCCGACGTACAGATCGACGCCGCCGGGGTCCTTCGGGCCGTGTTCGGCAGGCCGCGGGCCCATCCAGTACGCCTCGTTTTCCTTGGCGCACAACTCTTCCTTGTTGTATGGGTCGGTGTATCGCAGCTCGTACCAGGAGCTGGCCGCCCACTGCGGCATGACGTTGGTGTCTCGGGTGTAGGGCTTGAAGCCGTCGCCGAGATCCAGCTCGACGTGCACCCAGTCAGTCGCCTTGCCCAGCGGCGGCGACGGCTCGCTGTCGGCATCGTCGGGGTCGATGTGCACGGGCGCGTAGTCGGGTATGTCGGGCAGCTCGACGGGCAGCGCCGACTCGGGCAGCGGGTGCGCACGGCCGTCGGCGTCGTACACGATCGGAAACGGCTCACCCCAGTACCGCTGCCGCGCGAAAAGCCAGTCCCGCAGCTTGTATTCGATGCGGGCCTGCGCGCGGCCCTCCGCGGCGAGCCGCTCGGTGATGGCCTCTTTCGCCGAGGCGACGCTGAGGCCGTTCAGGTAATCGGAGTTGACCACCTCGCCGTCGCCGCTGTACGCCGCCTGCGAAATATTGCCGCCTGCAACCGTTTCCACGATCGGCAAGCCGAACTCATGGGCGAAGTCCCAGTCCCGCTGATCGCCACCGGGCACCGCCATGATGGCGCCGGTGCCGTAGCCGATCAGCACGTAGTCGGCGATGAAGACCGGGATCTGTTCGCCATTGGCAGGATTCGTGGCGTAGGTGCCGAGGAACACGCCAGTCTTGTCCTTGTTCTCCTGGCGTTCCAGATCGGACTTGGCCCCGATGGTGGCACGGTAGGCGGCGACGGCCTCGGCGGGTGTGGCCGCACCGAACGTCCACCGGGGATCCACGTCGGCGGGCCACTGCGCCGCGGTGAGTTTGTCCACCAGCGCGTGTTCGGGCGCCAGCACCATGTAGGTCGCGCCGAACAAGGTGTCGGGCCGAGTCGTGAACACCTCGATATCGCCGGCGTCAGGTGCGGAACCTGCGCGAAAAAACACTGTCGCGCCGGTGGACCGGCCGATCCAGTTGCGCTGCATGGCCTTGACCTTCTCGGGCCAATCCAGCACTTCGAGATCATCCAGCAGCCGGTCCGAGTAGGCGGTGATGCGCATCATCCACTGCCGCAGCCGTTTCCGGAACACCGGGAAGTTGCCGCGCTCGCTGCGGCCGTCGGACGTGACTTCCTCGTTGGCCAGCACGGTGCCAAGGCCGGGGCACCAGTTGACCATCGAGTCGGCCCGGTACACCAGTCGGTAGGAGTCGATCACGTCGGCACGCTCATCGGCCGACAAGTCCGACCACTTGCGCCCGTCGTCAAGAGTCTTTGTGCCCGACTCGAACTCGGCGACCAGCTCCGCCACGGGTCGCGCCTTGTTCACGGCCGGGTCGAACCACGCGTTGTAGATCTGCAGGAAGATCCATTGCGTCCACTTGTAGTAGTCGACGTCGGTGGTGGAGAAGCTGCGGCGGGCGTCGTGCCCGAAGCCCAGCCGGCCGAGCTGCCTGCGGAAGTTGACGATGTTGGCCTCGGTGCGGATGCGCGGATGCGTCCCGGTCTGGATTGCGTACTGCTCGGCGGGCAGACCGAACGCGTCGAAACCCAACGCGTGCAACACATTGCGGCCCGTCATCCGGTAGTAGCGGGCGTAGACGTCGGTGGCGATGTAGCCGAGCGGATGCCCGACGTGCAGCCCCTCACCCGACGGGTACGGGAACATGTCCTGCACGAACATCTTGTCTGCGGGCACGGGCGTTCCGTCCTGCGGCGCCAGCGAGCCCACCGGGTTGGGCACGTTGAATGTCCCCGACTCGGCCCAGGTCTGTTGCCAGGCGCGCTCGATGTCCCCGGCCAGCTCCGCGGTGTAGCGGTGCTGCGGGGTGTCCCCAGCATCCCTGTCGGCTTCTGTCACGTGAACAGGGTATAAGCACGCACATGGACGGCTCGTCGGCCACGGGTTGGTCTCGATTGGGTCCCGGACCGGTCTTGGGTTGGTTCCAGGTCGGTTCCAGCCCTGGTGGCTAACACTTCGCGCGGGATACGGTCGGCGCCTGACCAGGGGTGTGACGAACTCCGAGCTGCTGAAGAAGGACCGACGTCGATGAACGAGATCACCCGTCGCTGGCGGGTTCTGGCAGGTGGCGCGGCCGCCGGAGTGGCCGCCGTCGTCGGCTTCGCTGGGGCTACCGCTTCAGCCGAGCCGGTGTTCCCGCAACCGCCGCTGCCCGCTCCCGCCACGGTCACACAGACGGTCGCCGCGGCGCCCAACGCCGCCGCGATCGCGCCCCAGTCCGCCGGACTACCCGCTGTGACGCCCGCCACCGGCGCGCTACCCGCTGGGATCTCGACACCGACCGTCCCCGCCCCGCCGCCTGCAACGATCGCCCCGGCCGCCTCGGGCACGCTTGCCGACTTCTTCAAGGCCAAGGGCGTGCACATGGAGCCGCAGAACAGCCGCGACTTCAAGGCGCTGACGATCGTGCTGCCGATGCCGAAGGGCTGGTCGCAGGTTCCCGACCCGAATGTTCCCGACGCGTTCGCGGTGATCGCCGACCGGGTGGGCGGCAACGGCCTGTACTCGTCCAACGCGCAGGTCGTCGTCTACAAGCTGATCGGCGATTTCGACCCGAAGGAGGCCATCAGCCACGGCTTCGTCGACAGCCAGCAGCTAACGGCCTGGCGTGCCACCGACGGGTCGCTTGCCGATTTCGGCGGCATGCCGTCGTCGGTCATCGAGGGCACCTACCGCGAGAACTCGATGACGCTGAATGCGTCACGGCGCCACGTCATCGCCACCGCAGGCCCAGACAAGTACTTGGTGACGCTGTCGGTGATCACCAGCATCGATCAGGTTGTCGCGGCGGCCGACGCCACCGACGCGATCGTCAACGGCTTCAAGGTGAGCCTTCCCGGCCCGGCGACGCAGGCGCCATCAACTCCGGCGCCGGGCCTACCCCAGTCCCCTAGTCAGCCGGCGGTGCCGCAACTTCTGGGACTGCCGGGATAGACGTCGTCCCCCGGGCGAAGCCTGGCGCCCGGGGGGCGGCCCATCCGGCGGGCCGCGCGCGCGGCTCGTATTGTGTGGCGCATGCTGATCGCCGCGGTGCTCTGCTTGTGCGCCGCCGTCGCGACCGCCGGTCTCGGCGTATGGCTCCTAACCCGCCCGCGCGCCGCCGATCCCGTCCGACAGGTTCTGCGCGCTGTGGCCCCGACCCAGCTCGCGGCGGCGGTGATGCTGACCGCAGGCGGAGTGGTGGCGCTGTCGGCGCGCCCGCAGACCGGCCTGCTCGTCGTGGTGGTGTGCATCGTCGGCGCGGTGGCCACGGTCGCCGCCGGGTGCTGGCAGAGCGCGAAGGTGGTCGCGGCGTCAGCCGCGCAGAGCACCAGGGCACAGCGCCCATCCGGTGCCGTCGGCTGCGGTGGCGTCTGCGCGACGTGCACGTTGTCCTGTAACTGAGCTCGCATGCTCGAGCGGCTGCCACGTGTCCCCGTCGACACCTTCCTGCTTGCGCTGTTGGTGGTCGTCACGCTCGCGGCGCTGTTCCCG
Source organism: Mycobacterium sp. (assembly GCA_032161985.1). GTDB lineage: Bacteria > Actinomycetota > Actinomycetes > Mycobacteriales > Mycobacteriaceae > Mycobacterium. The sequence continues at coordinate 4,877 of JAVRPX010000088.1, read as the reverse complement.
GCCACCGGAACCTACGCTGACGTGCTCGACGTGGCGACCAAGGTTGCCATCGCACTGCTGTTCTTGCTCTACGGTGCGCGGCTGTCACCGACGGAGGCCTTGCACGGGCTGCAGCACTGGCGTTTGCATCTGCTTGTGCTGGCCGCGACATTCGTCGTCTTCCCCATCCTCGGATTGGCCGGGCGCGCTCTCGTCCCGTCGGTATTGACCCCCGGTCTGTACACCGGCGTGCTGTTCCTGTGCCTGGTTCCGTCGACAGTGCAGTCCTCGATCGCGTTTACCTCGATGGCACATGGCAACGTGCCCGCCGCGATTGTCAGCGCGTCGCTGTCGAACATCCTCGGCGTGGCGCTCACCCCGCTGCTTGTCGTGCTGCTGATGCACACCGCAGGCGCACCGCGGATCGGCGGGTCGGCGGTGCTGGACATCGTGCTGCAGCTGTTGCTGCCGTTCGTAGCAGGGCAGCTTCTGCGGTCATGGCTCGGCAAGTGGGTGCACCGGCACCCGGTCGTCACAAAGGCGTTCGACCGCGGCTCGATCCTGCTCGTCGTCTACACCGCATTCTCAATGAGCATGGCCGAGCACGTGTGGAGCACCGTCAGCCCGTGGCGGGTGGTCGCGGTCGCCGGGGTGTGCACCGCGCTGCTGGCCATCATGCTCGGCGTCACCGTCGGCTTGTCACGACTCGCGCGGCTGAATCGCGCCGACACCGCGGTGGTGCTGTTCTGCGGCTCCAAGAAGAGCCTTGCGTCCGGCCTGCCGATGGCACTGGTGTTCTTCGGCACCGGGGCGGTGGGCCTGATTATGTTGCCGCTGATCCTGTTTCACCAGATCCAGCTGTTCGTCTGCGCGATCATCGCGAGCCGGATGTCGCGGACGGTGCCGGTGAACTAGTTGCGGCTGACGTCGATCGGGTGACTGGCCAGCAGCGAGAGCGGCAGCGGCTGGCGGCGAAGCACCCGAGACCACAGATCGACCCGGGGCTCGACCAGAACATCAGATGGCAACGCGGACAGCACAATCCAGTCGTCGCGCTCGATCTCGCCCTCGAGCTGACCGATTGTCCAGCCCGAGTAGCCTGCGAAGATGCGCACCCCTTCTACCATCGGGGCGATCGTGTCCGGATCGGCGTCGAGGTCGACCATCACCATCCGGCCCTGCACGTGCCGGAGCCCCTCCACCCCGTTCGCCTCGATGCCGACGCGCATCGTCGCCAGGCACAGCGCGGCGTCCCGCTTCACGGGCCCGCCGATGAACATCGTCTTGGGCTTGGTGGCCAGCTTGGCCCACTGCGGCAACACGTTGTACACCGCGGTCTCACTGGGCCGGTTCAACACCACGCCGAGCGTGCCGCCGTCGTTGTGCTCGACGACGTAGATGACGCTGCGCCGAAACGTCGGCTCCACCAGATCGGTGTTGGCGAGCAGCAGCGTTCCCGCGCGCACCCGGTGCGCCGCAGGAGCGAGGAAATCCTCCGGGTCCTCTGAGTGCGCCACCTCACTATCATGGCACCGGCAACCGGTCGTCGTGGCGAACAAGCGCGGCCCGCCGGGATATTTGTACTGTGGGTCGGGTTGCCGATTGCCCGAGTAGAAGCAACAGGACGTGATTTCCGTGGCCGACGCGCGTGCGCCGATCGCCCTATGGCATTCGGTGCGCGTTCTGTGGCGAACCGTGCGCGCCCTGCCCGAGTTCCGTCGGCTGCTGGAGCTGCGCCTGGTGAGTCAGTTCGGCGACGGTCTGTTCGCCGCCGGACTCGCAGGCGGGATTCTGTTCAACCCGGAGCGGCCCGCGGAACCATGGGCCGTCGCGGGCAACTTCGCAGTGCTCTTCCTCCCTTACTCGCTCCTGGGCCCGTTCGCCGGTGCGCTGCTGGACCGTTGGGACCGGCGGCTCGTACTTGTCGGCGCGAACCTCGGCCGACTGCTGCTGGTTCTCGCCGTTGCAGCGTTGCTCGTGTCGCGGGCGGAGGACCGGGCGGTTCTGGTCGCCGCCCTGATCGTCAACGGGTTCACCAGGTTCGTCTCATCCGGCCTGTCGGCGGCGTTGCCCCACGTGGTGCCGAAGGAGCAGGTCGTGGCGATGAACTCTGTTGCGACGGCGACCGGTGGCGCGGCCGCGTTCGTCGGCGCCATCTTCATGCTCGTGCCCCGCTGGCTGTTCGGCGCCGACGACACCGGCGCGGCGACGATCATCTTGATCGTCGCGATTCCGGTGACGCTCGCCCTGTGGCTGTCATATCGCTTTCCACCACGCATGCTCGGCCCGGACGACAGCGCGCGGGCGATCCACGGGTCGGTGGCCTACGCCGTCGCCACCGGATGGATGCACGGCATCCGCACCGTCGCCGCGGTGCCGTCGGTGGCCGCCACGCTGGCCGGGCTGGCCGCGCACCGGATGGTGCTCGGCATCAACAGCTTGCTGGTCCTGGTGCTCGTGCGGCACAGCGACACTCAGCAGGTCGCGGGATTCGGCACCACGGTGCTGTTTTTCGCGGCCACCGGCGTCGGACAATTCCTGGCCGCCGCGGTGATGCCTGCGGCGGTCCGGCGATGGGGCCGCTACCGCACCACGAACGGCGCCCTGGCGATCGCCGCGCTCATCCAGCTCGCCGGGGCCGGTCTGCACCTACCCATCATGGTCGCGTGCGGGTTCCTGCTCGGCTTGGCCGGCCAGGTCGTCAAACTTTGCGTGGACAGCGCGATGCAGCTCGACGTCGACGACGCGCTGCGCGGGCACGTGTTCGCGGTCCAGGATGCGCTGTTCTGGATGTCATTCATTCTCGCAATGGCGTTGGCGGCGACCGTGATTCCGCCCGACGGCCATGAACCGGCGCTGGTTGTCGCGGGCGCAGGCGTCTACCTCGCGGGCCTCGCGGTGCACGCCGTCGTCGGCCGACGCGCGGTGGCGCCGGGCTAAGGTGACCGGCATGGCGACAGCCGGGCCGATGGTGGCCGACCTACGCGCGGAAAGCGACGACCTCGACGCCATAGTCGCCGACCTGCCTACCGGTCGGTGGGCGCAAGCCACACCTGCGCCAGGATGGACGATCTCCCATCAGATCGCGCACCTGCTGTGGACGGACCGCGTCGCACTGACCGCGGTGACCGACGAGGCCGGATTTGCGGCGGTGCTGGCGGAGGCCGCAACGGATCCGACGGGCTTCGTCGACGTCGGCGCCGAGGAGCTGGCCGTCCGCCCGCCCGAACGCCTGCTGGCCGACTGGCGCCAGACCCGGGCCCGGCTGCACGACGAGCTGCTCGCCGTCGCCGACGGCCGCAAGCTGCCGTGGTTCGGTCCGCCGATGAGCGCCGCATCCATGGCCACCGCCCGGCTGATGGAGACCTGGGCGCACGGCCTCGACGTCGCGGACGCGCTCGGGGTGAAGCGGCCCGCGACGGCGCGGTTGCGGTCGATCGCCCATATCGGCGTACGAACCCGTGACTTCGCGTTCTCGATCAATGGGCTCACTCCCCCGGCGGAACCGTTCCGTGTGGGGCTGCGAGCCCCCGACGGCTCGACATGGTCGTGGGGCCCCGACGATGCCGGGCAGCGCGTCACCGGATCGGCGGAGGACTTCTGCATGCTGGTCACGCAGCGCAGGCCGCGGTGGGCCTTGGACGTCCAGGTCGTGGGTGGCGACGCCGAAAGGTGGCTCGGGATTGCGCAGGCCTTCGCCGGGCCACCGGGGCCTGGGCGCGACTAGAGCTCGCTGGCGGCGTCGGCCTTGCCGTCGCCGTCCGAGTCGGCGAGCTTGACGTCCCACTGACCGTCGCCGTCGGTGTCGACATACGCGACGTCGCCGGAGAGCGCGCGGTCGGCCAGCCCGTTGCCGTCGGTATCCGTCAGCCGGTCGTCGACCTGGCCGTCGGCGTCGACGTCGGCCAGTGGTCCGCCGGTGTGCTCCACCCCGTCGACTCCGAACCACCGCAATTGCCCCGCCCGGTCGACGGTCACCGCCCAGGTCCCGGTGCCGTCGTCGGTGAAGTATGCGGATTCCGACGCGTGGTCGCGGACCATGTGATCGGCCAGCCCGTCACCGTCCAGGTCGGCCATCGCGTCGTCGAGCAGGCCGTCGCCGTCGAAATCCAGCCCGACCGCGTCCAGCGATCCGTCGCCGTCCACATCGGTGTTGGGGTCGGCGGTCCACATGGTCGCCGAGCCGTCTGCGTCGCCAAGGCAGTACTCCATGGCGGGTTAGACGTCGCGCGGCTCCCGGGAGTTCCACCACTTCGTCAGCTCGTCGACGGCGTCGTCGTGACTCAGCGGCCCGCGGTCCAACCGCAGCTCCTTCAGATACCGCCACGCCTCGCCCACCTCGGGACCAGCCGGAATACCGAGGATCCGCATGATCTCGTTGCCGTCGAGGTCCGGTCGCACTCGTGCGAGATCCTCCTTGGCGGCCAGCTCGTCGATCCGCCGTTCCAGGTCGTCGTAGTTGGCCTGCAGCCGGGCCGCGCGGCGCTTGTTGCGGGTGGTGCAGTCGGCGCGCACCAGCTTGTGCAGCTTCGGCAACAGCGGCCCGGCATCGGCGACGTAACGGCGCACCGCCGAATCGGTCCACCTGCCGTCGCCGTACCCGTGGAACCGCAGGTGCAGGTAGACCAGCTGCGAGACGTCGTCGATCATCTGCTTGGAGTAACGCAGCGCCCGCATTAGTTTGCGAACCATTTTCGCGCCGACCACCTCATGGTGATGAAAACTCACGCCCCCGTCGGCCTCGTGCTTGCGGGTGGCCGGCTTGCCGATGTCGTGCAGCAGGGCCGCCAGACGCAGTGTGAGGTCGGGCCCGTCGTCCTCGAGGTCGATCGCCTGTTCGAGCACCTGCAGCGTGTGCGCGTACACGTCCTTGTGCTGGCCGTGTTCGTCGGCGGCCA
>JAVRPX010000087.1:0-3172 GCA_032161985.1 Mycobacterium sp. | reverse complement strand
CGGTGCGCCGCGTCGTGCTCAAGTCGACGTCCGAGGTGTACGGCTCGAGCGCGCGCGATCCGGTGCTGTTCACCGAGAGCAGCAGCCGCCGCAGGCCGCCGGGTGAGGGGTTCGCACGCGACAGCATCGACATCGAGGGCTACGGACGGGGCGTAGGTCGACGCAGGCCGGACATCGCTGTCACGATCCTGCGGCTGGCCAACATGATCGGCCCCGCGATGGACACCGCGCTGTCGCGGTACCTGGCCGGGCCCGTGGTGCCGACGATCGTCGGTCACGACGCGCGGCTACAGCTGCTACACGAGCAGGACGCGCTGGGCGCGCTGGAGCGCGCCACGATGGCAGGCAAGGCGGGCACGTACAACATCGGCGCCTCCGGCATCATCATGATGAGCCAAGCGATCCGGCGCTCGGGTCGGGTCCCGCTGCCGATGCCCCGCTCGGCGCTGTGGGCAGCGGATTCGCTGAGGCGCGCGACTCGCTACACTGAACTCGATCGGGAACAGCTTGACTACTTGAGTTACGGCCGTGTCATGGACACATTGCGAATGCGAAATGACCTTGGCTATAGCCCGAAGTGGACAACCGCGGAAGCCTTTGACGATTACGTCAGGGGTCGCGGATTGACTCCGATCATCGACCCGAAATGGGTACGCTCATTGGAGAGTCGCGCCGTGTCGGCGGCGCAGCGATGGGGACGATAGAACAAAATTTTCTAATCGGGTGGGGAGAAGGTATCAACGTGGCGGGCGAGTCCAAAGCCAAAGTCATTCCGCTGCACTCTAATTCGGGGGGCCGAACGGCCGCCCAGCGGCGAGCTGCCGCGCAGCGCGCCGAAAGCTCGCGCCGACATCCCTCCCTGCTCTCGGACTCCGGCGGCCGCGCTTCTGCCGAGCAGATCGCCGCCGTCGTCCGTGAGATAGACCATCGGCGTGGCGCTGTCGCGGGCACGCCGACGGCCGAGGACACTCCGTCCGAACTCGCCAAGCGGATCGGCTCGGCCGCCGAGTTCGTCCGCAAGCGGATGATGGGCGACTACACCGTCGACGAATTCGGCTTCGATCCTCACCTCAACAACGCAATCTTCTTGCCTTTGCTCAGAGGGCTTTTCAACTCGTGGTTCCGTGTTGAAGTCAGCGGGATTGAAAACCTGCCCGAGTCCGGCGCCGCGCTGGTGGTCGCCAACCACGCCGGAGTGTTGCCGTTCGACGGCTTGATGACGTCGGTGGCGGTGCACGACAAGCACCCGACCCACCGCGACCTGCGGCTGCTAGCCGCCGACATGGTTTTCGACATGCCGATGCTCGGCCACGCTGCGCGCAAGGCGGGTCACACCATGGCGTGTACGGCCGACGCGCACCGGCTGCTGGCCGCCGGCGAGCTGACCGCCGTTTTCCCCGAGGGATACAAGGGCCTTGGCAAGCACTTCAAGGATCGATACAAGTTGCAGCGATTCGGTCGCGGGGGCTTTGTCTCGGCTGCGCTGCGGACCAAGGCGCCGATCGTGCCGTGCTCGATCGTCGGGTCGGAAGAGATCTATCCGATGATTGCCGACGTCAAGCTGCTGGCCCGGCTGCTGGGGCTGCCGTACTTCCCGATCACCCCGCTGTTCCCACTGGCGGGACCGCTGGGGATGGTGCCGCTGCCGTCGAAGTGGCACATCCAGTTCGGGGAACCGATCGAAACCGCCGACTACGACGAGTTGGCGGCCGAGGACCCGATGGTCACGTTCGAGCTGACCGACCAGGTCCGCGAAACCATCCAGCAGACGCTGTATCAGCTGCTGGCCAACCGTCGGAATATGTTCTTCGGCTGAGGTTCTCGCTCACGTCAAAAATGACTTAGGTCTTCGCCGAAGTTTGCCCAGCAATCATTTTGGCGATCGCCGCATCGCGCGCCGCGGCAATCTGGGCGGTGACCTCATTGGCCTCGCCCTGCTCGGCTTCGCCGAGGATGGTCACGATGCTGGTGATCACCGGCCTGCCTTCGGCGTCGGTCACCTCACCGCGGACCTCGGTGAGCACCGCGCCGTGCGACTCGGTCACCGAATCCAGATATGAGTCGAAGTAGAGCTTGTCGCCGGCCAGGATCGGCCGGTGGAAGGTCAGCTTCTGATCCCGATGCAGCACGCGTTCCATGTTGATCGGTACGTCGAAATGGTTGAAGATCTCCATCTGCACGCGGCGTCCGGCCACCGCCAGGAATGTCAGTGACGCGACCAGAGCGTCGTACCCGATCTCCTTGGCGGCCGCCTCGCTGTAGTGGGCCGGATGATCGTCCTTGACGGCCCGCGCGAACTCCCGGATCTTCTCCCGGTTGACCTCGAAGTAGTCCGGGTACCGGTAGTGGGTTCCGATGATGTTGTCGGCGATGCCCATGCTGGCCGTTCTCCCCCTTGCAGTGTTAGCGGCGCGAGCCTACCAAGGCAGGACTGCCGCCTCCGGCGGCGTGACCTCTCAGCTGCCGTCTTGCCGACGCGAAACAATCGCTGCCAACGCTCCGCCGACCGCGCCAAGCGCCAGCGCCGACGGCACACCGATCCGGGCCGCCTTGCGGGCGGTGCGGAAATCGCGGATCTCCCAACCACGCTCTCGGGCCACGTCGCGCAGGTCGGCATCGGGGTTGATCGCGACGGCCGTGCCGACCAGGGACAGCATTGGCACGTCGTTGAAGCTGTCGGAGTACGCGGTGCAGCGGCGCAGGTTCAGCCCTTCGCGGATGGCCAGCGACCGCACGGCGTGCGCCTTGCCGGTGCCGTGCAGGATGTCACCTACAAGCCGGCCAGTGAACACCCCGTCGACCGACTCGGCGACTGTGCCCAGCGCACCGGTCAGCCCCAGTCGCCGCGCGATCGTGGCGGCCAGCTCATAGGGCGTCGCAGTGACGAGCCACACCTGCTGGCCGGCGTCGAGGTGCATCTGAGCCAGCGCGCGGGTGCCCGGCCAGATTTTGTCGGCGATGATCTCGTCGTAGATCTCCTCACCGACAGCCTCCAGCTCCGCGGTGGAGCGGCCCTCGATGAACGACAGCGCCTTCGTCTTGCCCGCGGCCACGTCGTCGCTGTTCTCGCGGCCGAGAAGCTGAAACTTGGCCTGCGCGTAGATGAAGCGGCCCATATCGCCGTAGGTGAAGTACTTGCGGGCGGCCAGCCCGCGCGCGAAATGCACCAGCG
>JAVRPX010000086.1:0-12870 GCA_032161985.1 Mycobacterium sp. | reverse complement strand
CCCGGCCACAGCGTGATCGGCAGGTTCGCGACGTTCGACAGCTCGAGGGTGATGTGGCCGGAGAAGCCGGGGTCGATGAAGCCTGCGGTCGAGTGGGTCAGCAGGCCGAGCCGGCCGAGCGACGACTTGCCCTCGAGCCGGCCTGCGAGGTCGTCGGGCAGCGTGCACAGTTCCAGCGTCGAGCCGAGAACGAACTCGCCGGGATGCAGCACGAAGGGCTCGTTCGGGTCCGGCTGCACGAGGCTGGTGAGCTCGTCCTGCTGGATGGACGGGTCGATGTGGGTGTAGCGGGTGTTGTTGAAGACTCGGAACATATTGTCGAGGCGGACGTCGACGCTCGACGGCTGCACCAGGCTGGGGTCGTATGGATCGATGCCCAGCCGCTCTGCGGCAATTTCGGCCCGGATGTCGCGATCGGAGAGCAGCACGCGACGAGCGTAGCCGCTGGAGTGTTAGCCTTCGTGCTCAACAATGCCGATGTAGTTCAATGGCAGAACATCAGCTTCCCAAGCTGAATACGCGGGTTCGATTCCCGTCATCGGCTCCACGAATCCGCAGTTCGGCGGCATATTCCGCGACTGCCAACGCCCATCACAAGGGATCTTTTGACCGTCGTTTGACCGTGGCGCGCGGAGACAACCACTGCGAAAACGTTTGCCAGGCGCTGCGCCGGGCGGCAGGTGTCGTACGTCTGCCGGACTTCGCTGCTTAGTTGTCGGCTAGGCATCGAGACACTCGAATGGCGGCGACCGCCAATGTTTCGTTTCTCGGCAGGTTCGGGCGGCTCAGATGGATCGGCTCGGGGTTGTGACGATCGGCACTTCTATGGGCTGCGTAGTCACGGGGGCGCTTTCAGGGTTGACCGCTATCCTCGCGCACCGTAGTGCCAAGGCAACGAGTACGGACACCGATGGAGGAGTCGCCTTATCGTGCACGACCATCTCCCTGTGCGCGCCATCTCTCGATCGGTCCGTGTGTTGGGGCCGGTCGTCTTATTGGTTGCGTCGGCGTTGTACTTAGCCGCATATCTGCGGTGGCCCAGCCTGGCCAGCCAGGTCGACCTGTTGGTGTACCGGTTCGGAGCAGTGCGCGTTTGGGATGGTCAAGACCTGTACTCAGTGGGAATGACCGGAAATTCACACACGATGCTGTTCGACTACACGCCATTCGCTGCGCTGTGCTTTCTCCCGCTGATCGTGTTGAGCCAGCCTGCCATTCTCACCCTTGGTTTTTTGGCGAACATTGCCTGCGTGGGTTACATCGTCCGCCGGATGCTCAGTGCTGCAGGAATTACGACCGTAACCGGTCTGTGGGGGTTGACGGCGCTTCTGATGGCACCAATCATCTGGCTGGAACCTGTCCGGCTTTCGCTGCAGCTCGGCCAGATCAATTTGCTCATGATGGCGATCGTCCTCGCTGACGTGCTGTCGCAACCGTCCCGCAGGTGGACTGGCATGGGTATCGGGATCGCCGCCGGGATCAAACTGACTCCCGCGCTCTTCATTCTCTTTCTCGTCGCAACCGGGCGACGTCGCGAGGCAGTCATCGCTGGATTGACGTTCATCTCGACCATCGCCGTCGGTTTCGTTCTGCTGCCGGCCGATTCAAACGAGTTCTGGCTGCAGGGGCGGTTTCAGGACGTACGACGGATCTCCAGCGACCCTCTTGCGAACACCAGTCTGGCTGGACTACTCGCGCGGCTTAACTGGGCGACGCGATGGGAGACCGCGGCCGCAGTCGTATTCGCGATCTTCGCCATCGCAATCGCCGCGGTGGCGTGGCGTCGCGGTCATCTGCTCTTAGGCGTCGCCATCGCGGGGATGACATCGGCCGCCGCTTCACCGTTCAGCTGGAGCCACCACTGGGTGTGGTTCGCACCGCTCCTTGTCCACCTTGGGCTTCTCGGGTACGTACACCGCTCGCGCGTCGCGGCGCTGGCCATGTGGACGCTTGCCGCGATCGTCGGGGGGTGGTTCATCGCATCGCGAAGCTCACCTCCACAAGCAGGTCTGATGTCCTTGCGCGGCCCGGGGACGTGGAATCAGCTTCTTCCGGCGGCTTACCTTTTCGCGCTTACTATCGTGCTCATCTGCAGCGTGTACACATTCTGGCTGGCACGACAGCACCCAGCGGCCGCAACGATCGGCATTGACGCAATGGTGGAGGGCAGTCGACCAAGAGCGAGCATCGGCCCGCTCTAAGCGCGATCATTAGCCGTTGTCGGGTTTCCTGGACGGCAGCCCTGCCCCAACCGATTCCCAAGCTGAATACGCGGGTTCGATTCCCGTCATCGGCTCCACGTTCCTGCGGCGATGCGCTACCCCTCCGGTGGCGCGTTAACGGAGGCGGTGGCCGCGGTGCGGGCGCAACTTTCACGCAAGGTCGGAAAAGTTGAGTAGGCCACTACTCTAGCGTCCACTCCCTGGCTGTCTGACCATGGATTGCGCACATCGTCGCGTTAGAAATCGCGACGGACGCAATCGAATTGAGGGGGCACCATGGCACGTGAGTTGTTCTTCTACAACGCCGAGACCGGCGATGTCGGCACCGGCAGGCTGGACACCGACGGCAACTTCACCGGACTGACCACCGGTGGCGGACTGTCGACCGGATGGACCCACGTCAACACCGTTGGCCGAGAACTGTTCTTCTACAACGCCGAGACCGGCGATGTCGCCACCGGCAGACTGGGCACCGACGGCAACTTCACCGGACTGACCACCGGCGGCGGGCTATCGACCGGATGGACCCACGTGAACACCGTTGACTAACGCGCAGCCGACTCGTCGAGTTAGGCGCGGCTGGTCAATGCATCACCCAGTGACGGGTCGTCCGTTCAGCGTGACGTCGGTCAGTTTGAGGGCCTCCGGAGGCACGTTGGAGTAGAGCGCGGGGAGGTCGCCCTGTTGCTGGATGCGGATGTCGCTGAGCGCGACGTTGTCGACCGCCCCGCCGTCCTTCACCGAAACCCTGATGTCGCGCTGAGCCTCGGGATGGGTGTTGACAACCGACAGGCCCGCGATCGTGACGTTGGTCGTGGCGAAGCCGGGATGCTCGCCGTAGACCGCGATCGCGCCCATCGCGGGAACCGGCGAATAGTTCGCGCCGGTCACCGTGCCGCCCAAGACCTGCACGCCGTTTGTCGCTTGGGTATAGAACGGATCGCCCTCGGTGGTCACGTAAACGCCCGCGCCCCAAGTCTCCGAGACGCGGACGTTGCGATAGACGATGTTCTCGCCGCCCCCGACGGAGATGCCGCGTCCGAAGGTCGTGCCGTTGACGGTCGGGTTGTTGATCTGGATGTCGTGGCAGATACCGGCGAAGGGAGTGTTCCTGTCGGTGTAGGAGATGACGGCTACGCCGTCGTCACCGGTCCGCTCGGTCACCACGTTGTTGACCACGCCGTTGTTGGCGCCGTCGGTCATGTGGATTCCGTCTGCCCGCGAGCCTCGTACGGTGATCCGGTCGAGGAGAAAGTTGCTCGAGCCGAGCACGAAGACTCCGGTCGCCGCCGACCCGGTGATCGTGATGTTGCTGAGCGTGGCGTTGTTGCCGGCGACGAAGATCTTGTCCTGCTCGGGGGAGCTGTAGCGGGGACCGTCCGAAGGAGCGGTCAGGTTCAGGTTCTTCACCGTCACGCCGTCGGCCTTGATCTGCACGGACGACGTCGGGTCGTTCGTGGCGTTGAGGGTTGCGCCGTTGCCGTTGATCGTGATGTTAGGTACCCGGATCACGAGGACGCCGCTGTGGGAGTAGCTGCCGGTCAGCATCAGCGTGTCGCCCGGCTTGAGGGCGTCGAGCTTAGCCTGCAGTTCGGCGGTGCTGTCGGCATCGGTGTGGGCTATCGGGCTAATCCCCAAGCCCACCGCCAGCTGAGCGGCGACCAGCGAAAGAGTCAGGGCCAGTCTCATATGTCTCTTACCGTAGCCCAAGGGCCTGGCGTTACACGCCGGTCATGGACAGGCGAAGGCGTTACCGGTGGTCTCGCACCGAGCTCCGTTGCGCCGCCGGCAGCGTCGGGAAGATCTCGAGGTGGCTGACGAACCCGCCGATCACTTGCGGATCGACCCCACTGCCGCTCTCCATGTACGCGATCGACACGTCGCCGTTGTGTGTGTAGTGGATAGCGGAGCGCCGGCAGAATTATCAGAGTTCCGCCACGATGACGGTAGTAAGCTGCTGATGTCCGACAGCAAACTTTCGCGTCGTCGGATCGCGAATGGGGTGAGCCGCGATGCTGACCATCGAACTCCGCAATGTGGTGCGCGAGTACAGGGTCGGCGGTCAATCAGTGCGCGCACTCGACGAAATCAACCTGCGGCTCACGGGTGGGCAGTTTGTCTCGGTCGTCGGGCCGTCAGGTGCGGGCAAGAGCACCTTCCTGCATCTGCTCGGCGCATTGGACACCCCCGACTCCGGGTCGATCACATTCGACGGCGAGGAGATCGGCAGCCTCACCGATGAGCAGCAGTCGGAGTTTCGCCATCGTCGGGTGGGGTTCATCTTTCAGTTCTTCAACCTATTGCCGACCCTCTCGGCATGGGAGAACGTGGCGGTGCCGAAGCTCCTCGACGGCGTCCGACTTGGCAAGGTCAAACCGGATGCGGTTCGGCTCCTGGACAGGGTGGGGCTCGGTGATCGGACCGAGCACCGACCGGCAGAACTCTCCGGCGGCCAGATGCAGCGCGTGGCCGTCGCTCGGGCAATGATGATGGACCCACCGCTGATCCTGGCCGACGAACCGACCGGCAATCTCGATTCCGCAACGGGCGGTTCGATTTTGGCGCTCCTCGCCGAGATGGCGCACGAGGAGGGCAGCGGTCGCCTGGTCGTGATGGTGACCCACAACGCGGACGCCGCGGCGGCCACCGATCGGGTCATCACACTGCAGGACGGTCGGGTCGGCTCCGACGAGATGTCGGTGGTGGCGGGGTGAGACCCGCCTCGACGATCGCCGCCGCGGCGAGCCGGCTACGTCTGTTCAGCCTGCGAGAGCTCGCTGTACATCGTCGCCGCACGATCGCCTCGGTCGCCGTAATGGCAGTCTCCGCAATGTATCTGGTCGCGGTATTCGGCATATTCGGATCGATCACCGGATCCGTCAACCGACTGTCAGACGGGATCGCAGGCATCGCCGCGCTCGAGGTGTCGGGTATCACCGACGCGGGATTCGCCGACACGATCACGGCCGATGTCGCCGCGGTTCCCGGCGTCGCGACCGCGGCACCGATGATAAGGATGTCCGCGTCCACGGCGTCGGGCCCGGTTCTGCTGTTCGGCGCAGACAAGAGCAGTGCCGAGTTGGGCGGCGCCTTGAAAGACGCCGTCGGCCGACCGGTAGAACAGCTGTCCGAGACGCCAGACGGTGTCCAGGTCGGGCCAGGCGTCGGTCATGCGAAAGGCGACAAATTCCAGCTGGGTTCGGGCGAGGTCACGGTCACGGACGTGCTCGCGGAGAAGAAACTCTCGGATCTCAATGACGGGCACTATGTTCTCGCCCCACTTACGTTGGCGCAGAACGTTACAGGTCGACAAGGCCAGCTCGACTCGATACTCATCACCACGAAACCGGGCGCTGATCTAGCCGCTGTTCGCGCCTCGATCACCGGCGCCGTGAACGGCCGGGCTATCGTCGCGGACCCGAGTATGCGGGCCGCTCGGGCCGGCGACGGTGTCAAGATGATGAACTACATGGCCCTGATGGGCGCAGTGGTTGCTCTGATCGTCGGTGCGTTCCTGATCTACACGACGATGACCATGGCGATCACCCAGCGTCGGCCGGTCATCTCGATGCTCCGTGCGATCGGGGGCAGGCGCGTCACCATCGTTCGCGACATGATCGCGGAGGCGGCGGTTCTTGGAGTCGTCGGCGGAGCGATCGGCTCGGGTGTCGGAATACTCCTGGGCCGCACCGCGATTGGTCGATTGCCACCGGCATTGACCCAAGGGCTCGAAGCTCGCGTCGAGTACTGGCTGCCCGGCTACGCGGTACCAGCCGCCCTCGCGGCGACCGTGCTCGCCAGCGTGGTTGCGGCGGCGATGGCAGCGCGGCAGGTGTACAAGGTTTCACCGATCGAGGCGTTGGCTCCTGTCGGGGTTTCAGCAGCGGACTTTGTGCCACGATGGCTGCGAATCGCTTGCGGGGTCGGCGCGGTCGCGGTGTTCGCGGCCTCGATCGTGATCGTGCTCGGCCGCACCGGCACCATCGCTGTCGGCGCGATGTCGGCTCTGTTCTGCGCCGAGATCGCCCTTGGTTTCGCACTGACCGTGCCCGTCGTCAAGGCCACCGCAGCAACAGCCCGAGTGTTCGGATCGGTCGGGGCACTCGCGGCCGCGACGATCGAGCGTTCGCCGCGGCGCGTCTGGGCCACCGTGATGACCGTCCTCATCGCCGTTGTCACGACGGTCGTGATAACCGGTACGAACTCCGACATGATCCGGTCAGCTCGCGGCATCTTCGCGCCGATCGCGGATGTGGACGTGTGGGTGAGCGCCGACTCTCCCGACAGGTATGCCACTGACCCTCTGCCGCAAGGCCTTTCCGAGAAGGTGGCCGCGGTGCCCGGCGTGGCGCGAGTCACCGAGGGCGCATTCGCATTCGCGGACGTCGGCGGCACGCGAGTGATGCTCGACGGGTTCTCTCCTGGAACCGCCGATGCCCTCTACCGTGCACTTGATGATCGGGTGCGCGACGATGTGCTCGCCGGGCGGGGCGTCGTCCTCACCCAGAACCTGGGGAAGTCTCTCAACGTCAGAGTCGGCGACAAACTGCGGATGCAAACGCCGCACGGCCCGCAGCAGGCGGCTGTGCTGGCCTTGGTGCCCTACTTCTCGACCGTCATCGGAACCGTAGGGATGGATCTCGATCAAATGCGGGCGTGGTTCGACCGCCCGGCAGCGACCACACTCCAAATCGCTGCTGCCCCAAGAGTTGATCCGAAGCGCCTTATGGAAGACGTTCGAGGCGTCGTGCCCGCTCCGAACTATGTCTACGACGGTCGAACGGCGCTCGCGGGCGTCGAGGCGCCGTTGACTCAGAGCATGTTCATCGCCAACGCCGTATGGATCATCGTGGTATTCGTTGCCGCGGTCGCACTTCTCAACACACTGACGCTCTCGGTGCTTGAACGGCGCCGCGAGATCGGCGTGCTGCGGGCGATGGGATCGAGCCGTCGGTTCACGCTGGGGATGGTGCTTGCCGAGGCGGCGGGCATCGGTGTCGTCGGCGGTGTCCTAGGGCTTGCGTTCGGTCTGACGGACCAGTGGCTCTACAGTCTGGTCAGCGGGGACATTATGAACTTTAACGTCGACTTCCGGCCGAGTCCGACGGCGCTCGTCTTCACTCTCGGTGCGATCGCGATCAGCCTGCTCGGCTCCGTGCCACCCGCGCGACGCGCCGCGCGACTGAACATCATCGAGGCTGTCAGCGTCGAGTAACGCAAGTCCCGCGGACCGACGACCTCACAAGCCCAATCGAACGAGTTCGGTAAACAGTTCGGCGAAGGGATCCTCGATGGGAATCGCGATCGTGAAATTCAAGAACGGACTTATGAACGTGTTTACCGTTTGCCCGGCAACCCCTATGCTCGCGGGCCCGAAACCCAAGTTGTCTTCGGGGTCAGCCCCGGAAGTCAAAATATTCGTGAACAACGGGGTGGAGAAAACAAACGCAACATAGTGATCGTCAGAAGGGTCGGCAGCTGACGTTGTCGAGAACAGGCCGAAATCGTGGGTTGAACTTATAAAGCCTGGGTCAGCCACTGAACTCGTGACTTGACCGGCCGGCGGATTGACGGTCTTCGACGGCTCGAATTCGCGGCGCGCGAAGGCCAGGAGTGTGAAATCTGCAGGCGAATGCACCGGCGCGGTGGGCGCGCGGTTGGCGAACGGAGACAGGACCGCGTTGATCACGGTCAACACAATGCGCGACACGGGGTCGGCGGGGGTTGGGGTGCCGACCTTGGACACGGGTCGGAGCGGCGCCATCGCCGGTGCGGCAGCCGTTGAAGGGACCGGCGCCGCAGCGAGTGCGGCGACTGGGCGGGTGAGGTCCAGACTGCTGTCGTGCACCGTGGGTTCAGCGGCGGACGTGTTGACTACGGCCGGGTTCGGGCTCGTCTTTGCCGGTGTGGAGCCCCCACGTGGCAGCGCATCCGTGCGGTGCGTTTCCAGTTCCGCGCGCTTGCCCGACCGCCCTGTCGAAGAGGTCGAGGTAGAGGAGGCGAGGGCAGCCGTCGTTAATGCCGACCCAGATGAACCCGTCGTTGTGCTGGTTTGTGGATCGCCGGAACTGCTCACCGCCGTCTCGCCGGGCGGATTCAGCGGACGTCGATGACGACCGGGGGCGTCGTTCGTTGCCGACAACTGACGCCTTGCCGACGGCGTATCAGAGGACGTCGAGCCGGAATGCCGCGACGAACTCGACGGCGACGACCCGCCAGACGGCGAACCCGTGCCGGAATCGGCCGGCTCGGCCAACGCCACTGCCGGCGTGTTGGCGACCGCCATCCCCACGCCCAGCGCGACCGCCAGCGCCCACATGCAACCGATGTGCTTTGCGTTTTCCATGGGTGGTTTCCCTTCGCTCACCCGCGCCGCATCAACGGGGCGGTGGTGATCACTAAAGGCGTTGCGGAGTCATCCCTATACGGTTCACGGCTGACCCCGTCCGATGGTTCAACGGCCCTCGCCGACAGATCCACGGATTTCAGGCATCGCTCTTGACTACGGTGGCGAATCCCTGCAGATGGGGTGTACACGGGGGCGGCACGAGGGTTCGTCGGATGCTGCGCAGTCCCCCGGTGTCGAATCCGGCCGAAGCAATGGCGTCGACGGTTCGGCGGTTCGGGTTGCAACCGGAAGCCAACCAAGACCACGGCTTTGCGATCAGGTCCTGGAACCGACCAATCGCGCCCTCCCCGCGGACGTGCTCGAGGACGACCAATCTTCCTCCGGGTGCTAGCACACGCCGGATCTCGCCGAGGGCAGCGTCCACATCATCGACCGAGCACAACACCAGCCCGACGTGTACCGAGTCGAAACTGTTGTCCGGGAACGGAATCGACTCGGCGACGCCTTCGACGATGTCGACCGCAACGCCGCGACGACTGGCAAGAGCCGAAGCCATCCGCCGGAACGCCGCATCCGGCTCCACGGCGGCAACCGACGTCACCGCAGGCGGAACAAATATCAAGTCGGTTCCCGGGCCGACACCTATCATCAGCAGCCGGCCCGCCGCATTACTCATCGCCTCTCGGCGATACCGGTTGTAGAACAGCCGGTTGAAGATCGGCATGCCGAGTCGGTACACGTACGGGAATAACGGATTGCGGCGCGTTATGGTTTGCCCAGATCTAGTCGGAATGGCGGATATTCGTCCCGCATCAACGAAACATATACCGCGACGCGGTAACGCCACCGGACAATGCCCATGAGAAGGTCGAACATCCCCTGGTGGATCGTCCCTTTGAACAACAACCACCCGGCATTGATCACGCATAGAACCTGCAGCAGAGGCTCCATCGCCCAGCAGAGCAGTATCTGAGGGAGCGCCAACAACCACCACTTGACCAGCACGGCCCAGTTGGTGAGCTCTTCCGGATAGTCGACCTCGAGGTCACCTGGATAGTCAGGCCGAGACCCCAGAGTGAACGGCGGGTACCTGTCGGTGCAGTTCATCGGGAATCGGTAGTTCATGACTCGCCATGACCACCGCAGCACCCCGACATTGAAATCGAAAATCGGGCGCGGATACCGACCAGTGAACAAGATGGCAACGCCCGCAACGAAAGTCGTCAGCGGATACACCAAGTAGAGCAATATCAAGATCGGGTAGTGCGGAGCGGCCAGCACGCACCACTTGACGAGCCAAAGCCAGCGCGAGGGCGTGTCGACTTCACAACGCACTCGTACCGGATCGTCCCAGTCGTTCATCGCCGCCGACTGGGCGGGGCGGTCGTCGCAGTGGCGAGGTCCCGGCTGATCTGGGCGGACATTGCGGGGTGACTCACCGAACGCAGAAACATCGTCAGCGCCCAGGTCATGAACCGGTCGGAGATCACCGCCGCCGGTCTCAGCACGGATTCACTGTGGGCAACCTGCAGCGACGTCACCCGGGACACGGCCGAAACGCTGCGCCGCCTGGTCTTCTCGTACCAGCGCAACGCGCTCGAGAGATCACCGTTGCTGCCGTGCAAATCCCATAGCGCTTTGCGCAGCACCATCGTGTCGAGCAGCGCCTGATTGGTCCCCTGTGCGAGGGTGGGCGGCATCGTATGCGCGGCATCGCCGAGCAACGTAAGCGGACCGTGGCCGGGCCGGGGAATCGGATGGCGAAAATGCGGGTATGGCGAATCGGCGAGATCGTCGTCGGTCAACGTCGCGAGTAGGCCATCGACCGTGTCGGACCATCCCGCGAAATTCTCGCGAATCACGTCGATCGGACGTTCGGGTCTGACGAAGCCGGCCGACCACGGCAAGTCGAACCACCACTGCACCTCGGAGCCGCCAGCCGGCCACAGGCCGAGGTTTCCGTTCTCGCCGATTGCGAGAAGTGCCACGTGCTTATCGGCGGCGATGTGCGGAAGAGTGGCCAGTCCCTGCCAGCTACACCAGCCGGTCGGCTCTGCGTCGCGGGCGCCGACGACGATGTCTCGGATCTTCGAGTGCAGGCCATCCGCACCGATCACCAGATCTCCCTCGGCGACGCTCCGGTTTACGAACTCGACCCGCACGCCGTCGTGCGTACTGACCACGTTGTCCGCACGGGAGTTGTATCGGATGCGATCGGCCGGAAACCCGTCCAGCAGCCGCTCGAGCAAGACTCGACGGGGCACCATCCGAACAGGCGCACCCAGCCGGTCCACGATCGCGGCCAGGTCCAAGGTGACGACCCGTCGACCCGTGGATGTCACGACCCGCACCGTGGACAGCAGCTGACCTGCCCCGTCCGTGTCCACGCCCAGCTGTGCCAGAACCGCCGCGCCGTTGGACCAGATGGTGACGGCCCCACCACCTGCCCGCGCATCCGGCCGCTGCTCGAAAACGGTGACGTGATGGCCGTCCCGCAGTAATCCCCGAGCAACCGAAATGCCGCCGACGCCTGCGCCGACGACGAGGACTCGCAGCCTCCCCACGCCTCAAATCTACGACTAACTTGGGTGTGCCGAACAGGGGTGACGGCCTACGACTACCCGCAGCACGGCGGCATTGCGGACTCCGTCTCCGGTTGGGTCCGGACATAGTGTTCTTGACTAAGCAAACCCTGCGCCGGGCTCAGCGGAGGTACATTTCCCCGCCGGTGGGGTACCCGCCCCCGGTCGTCGTCACGTGGACGTGGTCGTAGTGGCCGTACCCACCACTTCGTTGCCCGCCGTTGGGCGTGTAGTAGACGCCACGCCAGATTGCATCTTGCATCCCGAATCGAGTCGCGTTCCTCAACACGTAGGAGACGATCTCGTTTCCAAGCGCGATGCCCGTGGGGGTACCGGGGTTGGGGATCATCACGTCGATTGCCAAACCGTTGGGATGCCACGGCAGCGGGTCAGGTCGCACGCCACCGATGTTGTGAACCTCGGGGAACGCCGCACTGATAGCGCGAGAAGCCAAGACGGTTTTGACCTGCAGACCCCGCTCCGGCGCAAGGCCGACCGGCAAGGTGCGATCGACCGTCCGCCATCTCGACGCCGAAACCAACTCGACGGGACCGGAACTCGTGCTCGACTGCTCGCCGGGCGTAGCCGACATTAGTGGGATCGGTGCCGCCGCGACGATCTGCAAGCAGCATGGCGCAGCGGTGTCGACAGCAGGCTCAACCTTGCCGGTCACTGGTTTGGCGTCGCGCTCGACGGCCAGTGGATGGACATCTGCCCCAACCGCGAAGAACACGGCGGCCGGAGCGACGACCGCAGCCAGCAGCACCGGTGACTTCCGTCGGTCCGTGGCTAATGAATGTCGCCCCACAGACAGCACCGTATACCAAATCGTTACATTCGCACCAAGCTTCAAGCATCCGATGCCCCCCAGAAGGGTCCGGCTAACGACGATTTACGCAGCAAACACGCCCCACAGCGCGGCCGCCGAAGCCCTAAACAGATGACCCGGACCACATCCCGCAGTTCAACGGGCACCGAAGCACACCACTGGATCCGAAGCTGGGGAGACGTGTCCCAGACTCGGCAACGTCTCCGACTTCGTAATATTTGCTGTGAACGGCGGCGGCTGGCCGGAAGTGACGAGGCGTCAGTTGCGGTGAATTGAAGTGAATGTGAGC
Source organism: Mycobacterium sp. (assembly GCA_032161985.1). Lineage (GTDB taxonomy): Bacteria > Actinomycetota > Actinomycetes > Mycobacteriales > Mycobacteriaceae > Mycobacterium. The sequence goes on along the minus strand of JAVRPX010000086.1, from coordinate 599 downwards.
CAATATATGCTCTGTACTGGAAGTATGGAACGTGTTCTATTAATGTTTGCGTTGAAATACGCTTGCCAGCGGACCCGCCCGACAGTCGTGGCTATTATGCTAAACTTAGCTCCGAGTGATCTAGGCTCTGTTAAAGGTCCACTAAAAGTGTGCGAGGCCGGGTTGGAAGGTCGAGCGTCGGGGCTGCGACCATGACCGCGGCCGCACTGACGGCCGGCGTCACCAACACCGTCGGCGGTCTGACCGGCGGCGTCAGCGGCGTCGTCGGAGGTGTGACCAAGGGTGTCGGCGGTCTGACCGGCGGACTCGGTCTCGGACCGAAGAAGCCAAGCTCCACCAGCGGCACCAGTGGGACGGCAGGAGGGTCGCAGGCAGCCGCCTGATCAGCGCCGCCCGAGCCGGGCGCTGCAAGCTTCTGGCAACATAGCGGCGTGTTCGGCCGGGAGTTCTGATGAGACCGCCGCCGGCTGTACTGGACCCGCCGATCGTCGGAGCGTTGGCCGCAGCAGTGAGTCTGAGCGGCGCGGCCCGCCCCTCGTTCTGGTACGACGAGGCTGCGACTATTTCCGCCTCCTACAGTCGATCTCTGTCTCAGTTGT
>JAVRPX010000085.1:0-3204 GCA_032161985.1 Mycobacterium sp. | reverse complement strand
GGGATCCATCAGATCGGCCGTGTGCGAGTGAGCCGCGATACCCTCCTTCTGCAGTTCATCGGCGCGCAAGTCCGCGCGGTCGGTCGTCCCGGTGACCATCACGGACGCGCCGAGCTGACCTAGTAGGCGGGCCGACGCGAACCCGATGCCGAGATCGCTGCTCGATCCGGTGACGAGTGCCACCTGACCGGTCAGATCGAACGCGCCTGGCACCGTTGTAGACATTGTGTTCTTTCCCTTCGCATTTGAGCGTGCCGACCAGCGATGGACGGCCCATTGCCAAGGAGACTAGAGCGCCGGTGCGGGCACTTCTAGGTCAACCGACCAAAACTTGGACGTTCGTACAAAGTCGTAACTGCCGCGTCACACCGACGAAATGAGACGTACAGACACTCAAGTGCGAACCGACGGCCTGGTCACGCCGAGAGTGCGCGACAACCGTCCGCGTGGCCGAAAAGTACTCAAGCGCAGGAGCTCTGAGCATGAAAATCGTGTCCGGTGTCACAACCCTGGCCGTCACCGCCCTTCTCTTGGCCGGCACGGCCTGCTCGGGAAGCAGCAACAGTCCGACGGACAACGCGGCCCTGATGTCGTCGGTGCGCAGTCCTCTTCTGAGCGACCCACCCCCTCTGGACCCCGACGTGTTTTATCAACCAGAAGGTCTGCTGATCATGACCTCGGCGTATCAGGGGCTGCTCCACTACGTGCCGGGAACGACGAAGATCGAGGGCCTGCTTGCGACGAAGTGGACTGTCTCCGCGGACGGGCTGACCTACACCTTCACCCTGCGCCCTGGGGTCAAGTTCGCCGATGGAACGCCGTTCGACTCCGCAGCGGCCAAAGCCAGCTTTCAGCGCCGAATCGACATGGCGGCCGGGCCGTCCTACATGCTCGCCGACCTCAAAGACATGCAAACGCCGGACCCACAGACATTCGTCGTGACCCTCAAGAAACCGGTAGCACCATTCCTCGACTACCTCGCCTCTCCATACGGGCCGCTGATGACCAGCCCCACGGCCGTGGCCCAGCACACCTCCGGTGACGACCACGCATCGGGATGGTTGGCATCACATACCGCGGGAACCGGTCCCTACGAACTGACGGAGGCGGTGACGGCCAGTCACTACACACTCAGCGCCAACAAAAACTACTGGGGACCCCCTCCCCAGATCTCCACCGTCGCGCTCCCGGTGATGACGGCCACCGCCGTTCAGCGTCTCCAACTCAGTACCGGCCAGCTCGACATGATCCTGCACGGGTTGTCCAAGGGCGACTACGAGGCGTTGGCCAAGGGCCCGAACACCGAGGTGCTGCAGCAGAACGCGTTGGTGAAGGCACTCATCATGGTGAATCCGGATTCGAAGGTGTTCGGTCCGCCCGCAGCGCGAGGAGCGCTCACCGCGGGGCTCGATCAAACCGCATTGACCACAACGGTATTCGGCGCACAGGGTTCGCCTTCGACGCAGTTCTACCCAACCGGGATGATGCCCGACGGTGCGGTGCCCGACCAGCACAACTTCGACCCGTCGAAGTTGGCCGCACTCGGCAGCAAGGGCGGCGCCGTGGCGATCGGGTTCCCGACCGGCGACAGCACACTTCAGGATCTGGCCAACCAAATCCAAGTAATCCTTCAGCAAGCTGGCCTCACCGCGACAATTCGCGACTTCCCCTCGGCCCAGTTCTTCGCCTTGAACGCACACCCCGAGCAGCGACCAGATTTATTGCTCGCTTCGTGGAACCCCGACGCCGCACATCCCGACACCTGGTCGCGGATCTATCAGTACACGAACGCACCGGTCAACCTGCAGGGCTGCTCGGTCCCGCAAGCAGACAACCTCCTGGATGCGGGCAGCGCAGAACCCGATCCTGCCAAATCGCAAGCCCTTTACGTCGAGGCCGCCAAGGCGTACCGCGATTCACTGTGTTGGGTGAACATCGCGGACCTCCACAACACCGTCGCCTCCCGCAAGGGTTACTCCAACTGGCAAGGTCAACCCGCCTGGATGTGGGACACCGACTTCTCCACCCTCAAGTTCAAGGGATGAACGGCGCCTACGTGGGCACACACAGCGGCGCTGATGTACCGACCGATACCAAAACCATTAATTCTCAGCGCAGTACAGGAAACACCGCTCGCGGTGCTCAGCGCCGCATCGAGATCATCGACGCCGCAATCGCGGTCATGGCGGAGGTCGGACTGGCCGGGCTTTCGATGCGTGTCGTGGCCAACCAAGCCCAGATACCCCTTGGCGCGTTGAGCTACTACTTCGACGACAAGTCGGACCTGGTCGCCCAGGCCTTTCAACAACTGTCCGACCGTGAGATCGAACGCGTTGTCCGCACCGCTGACCGGCTACAACCCACGATGCCCCCAGAGCAACTCGCAGACATGGTGGCGGACATGATCATCGACGGGTTCACTTCCCCGCAAGGGGCAATCGTCACCCGCTACGAGCTGGTGACGGAAGCCAGCCGCGACGAACGTCTCCGCCCCATGTTCGAGGCGTGGTACGCGGCGATGGTGCCTGCGCTCAGCCGGTTGTTTCGAGATCTGGGCTCGCACCAACCCGAGCTGGATTCCCGAACCGTCATGGCGGTGATGGCGGGGCTGGAGATCGACAACCTCTACCGGCCACTGGGTCCGGTGGACAAGCGCCGGATCCGTGCGACCCTCCGGCACGCGTTCCGCGCGGTGACCGCATTGCACGACAACACATGATCACGAGATCCATCATCAACGAAGGCGGAACATAGATGGCGTTCACCGGATTTGGCCCGGACATCACCTTTCTCGGTGTTCCTCGCTGCGATCTCGACGACGCGTCGACCTACGCCGACGCCGACATCGTCATCGTCGGAGCACCCCTCGACGGCGGAACGAACTATCGCTCCGGCACACGTTTCGGTCCGTCGGCCCTGCGCCAGGCCTGCTACCTGCCGCAGGACGGATCCCGTCCGAGCCTGGCGTTGCGCGTCGACGGCCTCAAGGACCTACGGGTGTATGACGCAGGGGATGTCGAGTTCTACAACGGGAACATCGATCAGGCAGTCGCGTTGATCGAGGCGGATGTGTTCAAGATCTCCTCGGCAGGTGCCATCCCCATCATCCTCGGCGGTGACCACACCATCGCGTGGCCCGACCACACCGGAGTGGCACGCCAGCATGGCTTCGGCAAGGTATCGATGATCCACTTCGACGCCCAC
>JAVRPX010000084.1:0-2582 GCA_032161985.1 Mycobacterium sp. | reverse complement strand
CCGGTGCACATGGTCGAGGTGATCAACAAGCTCGGCCGCATCCAGCGTGAGCTGCTGCAGGACCTGGGCCGCGAGCCCACGCCCGAAGAGCTGGCCAAGGAAATGGACATCACGCCGGAGAAGGTGCTGGAGATCCAGCAGTACGCGCGTGAGCCGATCTCGCTGGACCAGACCATCGGTGACGAAGGCGATTCCCAGCTCGGCGATTTCATCGAAGACTCGGAGGCCGTTGTCGCGGTCGACGCGGTGAGCTTCACCCTGCTGCAGGATCAGCTGCAGTCGGTGCTGGAGACACTGTCCGAGCGCGAGGCGGGCGTCGTCCGGCTGCGGTTCGGCCTTACCGACGGCCAGCCCCGCACGCTCGACGAGATCGGCCAGGTCTACGGCGTCACCCGCGAACGAATCCGGCAGATCGAGTCCAAGACCATGTCAAAATTGCGGCACCCCAGCCGTTCTCAGGTGCTGCGCGACTACCTGGACTGAGATTTAGCGCGGCTGAACTGACGTGATCAGCGCCGCGAATCACGCCATGCCAGAGCTGCTTTCAGCTCGGTGAGGTCATAACCACCGTCGGCAATGACCGATACGGTGAACATCGTTGCACCCGCATCGGCGAACCCGTCTGCGGCGTCTGCACTCACCCAGGAGACCGCACGTTCGATCTCCCGGTCATCGCGCCCGACTCGCTGGGCCTGCTCAGCAAGGATGGTGTTCTTGCGTACGAATGTCGCCAGCTCACCACCGGAGTGCCAAATGTCGGCGAATCGCGCGACGGCTGGAATGGTCTTTTTCTCGCCACCGCCGCCGATCAGGACCGGGATCTTGCGCAATGGTGGCGGAACCAGCTTGGTCAGTCTGTCCTCGATACGCTCGAGTGCATCGACGAACACCTCGTGGCGCGACGACACCGTGCCGAAGTCGTACGAGTATTCGGTGTAGTCCGGTTGATACCAGCCCGCGCCGAGGCCGAGGATGAGGCGACCGCCGCTGATGTGGTCGATCGTGCGGGCCATGTCCGCGAGTAGGTCGGGGTTGCGGAAACCCGCACCTCCGACCAGAAGCCCGAGCTCAGCGCGGCTGGTGATCTCGGCCCACGACGCCAATGCCGTCCAGCTCTCGAAGTTGGGCAACATTGGCGGGTTCGGGGCGGTGATCGGCCGACCGTTCTCGTCGCGGCCTGTGACCGCTGGAACCAGGAAATGGTCGTAGCCGAAGATGGCGTCGGCGCCGATGTCCTCGGCTCGCAGGACTGTGTCACGCCAGGCGGTATAGCTCGGCGTCCCAGCAGGTGGAATTTGCGCGGCGATGCGAATCGGTCTTGTCATGAAAAGTCCGACGGCGGCGCGGCGAAGAATATTCCGAACTCCGGTGCGTCCCTCGACCCTGCGGCGTGTCTGTGAGACGGCTGGCCGTACCCTCGCCGAGAGCTCAAAACCCTTGGCTGGACTAGCGCTTCCGGTCGCGCACCCTGTAGGTCGAGGGCCACGACTCCCGGGTGTCGTCTCCCACCAGTGGAACGCCCTTGCTCCCGATCCTGATGTCGTAGGGCTCCTTGCCTGCCCCTACTTCGCGGTTGGCGTGTTCGGTGGCGAGATAGATCAGCTGATCGATCTCCATTTCGGCGAACGCAACGAACGTGGTGTTACGGACCACGTCGTCGCCGGGTGTCATCCGTTCGGGGAGGATCCGCGACGCCAGCGCCGCCAGGCCCAGCAGCGAGAACGGAATGACCCAGTAGCAGACGAACGACAACGGCGTCTTGGTGTCGAGGATCGTCGCGTCGCCGTACACGATCGGCGGGATCGCCGACGACATCGTCATGCCTGCAAACGCAGCGACCCAGATCCAGGTCAACAGCGAGGTGATCTTCGCGAACAGCGGGCTTTCGACGACTTCCCTTGGCTGGTCCACCTCGGCGAACTCCCGCACAAACGGCCTGCCGATCAGCACGCCGGTAAGCGCGACGAGAAAGATCCCGGCGTTGCTGAGCGGCTGAATCCACCGCTCCATGAATGCCTGACTCAGCGTGAAGGTCAATATCGTCAGCACCAAAAACGTTGCAACAGCACCGATTTCGAGCGTGCGCCCCGGCTTACCTTTGACACGCCCGATCACAAACGACAGCACCGCGACGGCGAGCGCGACCAGCACCGCGGTGGTGAATGGGACGTTGCCGACAAGAACCCAATAGACGATCCACGGCGCGAAGCCCAACACAATGCCCACGAGGGGTCAGTCTAGGTTGTCAGTCAACGCCGGAACTGTAAACCGCTTGCGCCGCCGACAGCCGTGGCTAGTTTGTACTGATGTCACAGCGCCACACGGTGTTATCGGACTCGGAGTACGAGTCGATCGTCGGCTATTCGCGTGCCGTGCGCACCGGACCGTACATCGCGGTGGCGGGCACCGCCGCCGAAGGGGACGGTATCGCCGCCCAGACACGAGAGGTCTTGCGGCGCATCGAAATTGCGTTGCGACAGGCTGGTGGGTCGCTCGCCGACGTGGTCCGCACCCGCATGTATCTCACCGACATCTCACTGTGGGAAGAGGTCGGAGCGGTGCACGCCGAAGTCTTCGGAGAG
>JAVRPX010000083.1:0-3418 GCA_032161985.1 Mycobacterium sp. | reverse complement strand
TGTGGCGGGTCGACGATCCGTTGAAGGTCGTCTTCCCCATCGTGCAGAGTGAACTGCAGAAGCAGACGGGCCAGCCGGTGGCGATAGCGCCGAGCGCGGGCTACAACCCCATGAACTACCAGGAATTCGCTGTCACGAATGACGGGGTGATTTTCTTCTTCAGCCAGGGTGTGCTGCTGCCCGAGGCAGCGGGCGCCACCCAGGTATTGGTTCCGCGCTCTGCGATCGACCCGATGCTGGCCTAGCCTCCAGGCGGTTGATCGTTCCACCCGGCGGCGCGTACGACGTCGAACCATGTCACCGGCGGTGTCGCGGGGTACATCAGCTGATGTAGGTGGCCGGGAAAGGGTCAGCGGCGGCCCCTTTGCCGGGTTGTGCTCCACGTGACGTGCGATGACTTCGGCCAGCGCGTAGCCGACGTCTAGGCGTGGCCACGACGCGTGCACCCGATCGGCGAAACCCGGTGGGAGCAGGTGTCTGTCGGTGCCGACGATGTCTGCCCCACCAATTCCTGGAAGAGCCTGACCCGCAAGCAATTTCTGCACTGCGAGCTGCCGCCGACAACGGTGCCCGGGTAGCGGCGATGTGCGTCGGGGCCTTCACGCTGGCTGCTGCCGGCCTGCTCGATGGCAGGCGTGCCACCACCCATTGGCAGTTCGCCGGCGAGCTGGCGCGGCGGTACCCCGACATCGACGTCGACCCCGCCGTGCTGTTCGTTGACGAGGGCTCCGTTCTGACATCGGCAGGAGTGGCATCAGGCCTGGACTTGTGTCTGCACTTGATCCGCCAACACGCAGGCTCCGACCTGGCAGGGCGCACCGCGCGGCGGGTCGTGATACCTGCATGGCGGGATGGTGGCCAGGCGCAGTACATCGAGCACACCGCGCCCGCCGACGCCGACCATCCGCTGCAACCGACGATCGCCTGGATGGAGGAGAACGCGCTCGACCCGCTCGACCTCCAGGCCATCGCAAACCACGCTTCGGTCAGCGTGCGAACGCTCAACCGCCAGTTTCGCGAGCATTTCGGCACCACCCCGTTGGGATTGCTCGTCAGGATGCGCGTCGACCGAGCGCGTCGACTGTTGGAATCCACGGCGCTGACCCTGGATCGCGTCTCCGAGCAGTCGGGGTTCGGCTCCTACGCGTCGCTGCGGTATCACTTCCTTCGCACAGTCGGTGTGTCGCCGCAGAAGTACCGGCAGAGCTACACCGCCGGGAACTGAGGCTTCGGTGCCTCAGGGTGGCCCGGACAGATTTCCCCGCCGGATGTCCTCACGGCACTCGGGGCGTGTCTGTCCGGTCTGCTGGATACAGACGTCGACCTGCTGTTCAATGCCCGCAGGGTAGACCGGATCGGCGGGGCCTGGGGTGACGGTCGGCGTCGGAACCTCGCCGGAAACCACCGACCACATGATGTCCCCGGTGGACGGCAGCCGTGCGCAGTACGCCTTCTGGCCGGTCTCGGTGACGCCGGCGGCCCCAAGCACTCCGCAGTCCGCACCAACAAGCACCACCGGCACTGCCGGCACCGGCGGGCGTGCCGGGGAGACGGCCGCGTTTTGGTGACGCCCGGTGAGGATGACTGCAGCGGCAGCCCCGGCAATCAACAGTGCGATCAGAATCGCGGAGGCTATCACCAGCGGCCGCTTCCGGCTCTTCGGTTGCTTTCCGTGACGACGCGCAGGCGCCACAGCGGCAGCGGGCATCGTCGCGTCGATGGCACCACCAACACCACCGACCGCGGCGTCGAAATGCCGGCCAAGAGCTCTGGCGAAGTCCATGCACGTGTCGTAGCGGTCGCCGGGTGACTTGGCGAGCGCTTTGGACAGCACCGGACCCAGGCCGGAGAGCTCGGGCTTGCGGTCCGCGATCTCGGGTGGCGGCGCAGAAACATGCTGACTGATCACGACGGCGGGGTTGCGGTCCAGGTACAGGTGCGTCCCGGTCAACAGCTCAAAAGCCGTGGCGGCTAGCGAGTATTGGTCGGCGCGGCCGTCGAGTGTCAGACCCATCAGCTGCTCGGGGGCAGCATAGGCAACCGTGCCGACCGCCATGTCGGTCTGCGTTAATGAGGTGGAGTCGTCGACCCGGCGTGCGATGCCGAAATCGGCCAGCATCGCCCGCCAGCCACCGGAATCCAACTCGGCCAGCAGGATGTTGGCCGGCTTGACGTCACGGTGCAGCAATTGGCGTTGGTGGGCGTAGTCGAGCGCGTCGGCGACCGCGGTGACGATCCGCACGACTTCGTCGGGCGGCATGCCCTTGCGATACCGCTCCTGCAACAAGCGGGAAGCGTCGGTGCCCTCGACGTAGGCCATCGATATCCACAACTGACCCCCGTACTCGCCGCGGTCGTAAACGGCGACGATGTGCGGGTGCGACAGCGTGGCGGCATTCTGGGCTTCGCGGTTGAAGCGTTCGCGATACGTAGGATCAGCCGACACTTGCTCCGCCAGCACCTTCAACGCGTCGCGGCGCGGCAGCCGCGGGTGCTCAACTAGATAGACCTCACCCATCGCACCCGAACCCAGCCGCTGCAGAATCGCGTATCCGGCGAACGTCTGGCCGGCTGCTAACGACATGCGGGGATCCTACCGACGTTGTCCCGGGAACCTGCGTAACGAGACGCGCCGAAACGTGCTGATGGCACTGCTGTCAGGGCGACCGGCCCGTAATCTGGGAGGCGTGCGCACGGCATTTCACGAGAAGCTCGAAGGACTGGCGTCGAGCATCGCCGAGATGTGCGGGCTGGCGGGGGCGTCGATGGAACGTGCGACGCAGGCGCTGCTTCACGCCGATCTGCTACTAGCAGAGGAAGTCATCACCGACTACGAGGCCATCGTGTCGCGGGCGGCTGCAGCCGAGGAACGCGCGTTGTCCCTTCTGGCCCTGCAGGCTCCAGTGGCCGGCGATCTGCGCGCGGTCGTCGGCTCTATAGGAAACGTCGCTGATGTCGACCGGATGGGCGCGTTAGCTCTGCACGTTGCCAAGCTGGCTCGACGGCGACACCCTGCCAAGGCGTTGCCTGAAGAGGTCAATGGCTATTTCACCGAGATGGGGCGCATAGCGGTCGACATGGGCAACAGCGTCAAAGACGTTGTGCTGTCAGGAGATCCAGACCGGGCTGCACAACTCGATGACGATGACGATGACATGGATAACCTGCACCGCCACCTGTTTAACGTACTCATGGATCGAGAGTGGAAACACGGCGCCGCAACCGCCGTCGACGTAACCTTGCTCAGCCGCTACTACGAGCGATTTGCAGATCACGCCGTCGAAATCGCCCGCCGCGTCATCTTCCAAGCCACGGGCGAATCCGCCGGCACTGGCGCATCCGCGTCGACAGGCGACCAACCGTGAATGGGTTTGCACTTGTTCTCGGGATCGTTCTCCTGATGGTCCTGCACACCTGG
>JAVRPX010000082.1:0-3652 GCA_032161985.1 Mycobacterium sp. | reverse complement strand
CGCAGCCGTCGAGCAGCCCGGCCTGCGCGGCCAGGAACGCGCCGCCGCAGACGCTGACGACGCGGCGTGCGTTCTCGGCGGCGATCTGAATCCACCCGATGACGTCCGGGTTCTGCCGCGCGGCGTCTGTTCCGAACCCGCCGGGCAAGACGATGGTGTCGACGGGATCGCGTGGGTCGGGCAGCGGTTCAGCGACCAGCGCCAGGCCGGTGCCGGTGGTGGCGGGCTCGCCGTTGCGCGAGACGACGCGAACGTCGTAGCCGTCGTCGGCGCGGCCCATTCCCTGCAGGCAGAAGGTCGAGCTGGTGAACACCTCGGACGGGCCCACCAGGTCGAGGGACTGCACGCCCGGAAAGCCGAGGATCAGCACGGATCGGACCATGAACCCCAGTGTTGGCGACCACGGCGGTGGCGTCCACGCCATGACACCCACACATTAGGACATCACCTCACACCGCAGATCCGCCCACTGTCGCCGAACGCCCGTCGTTCTGTAGACGGCGCCTCTCTGTGTCAAGAGGGCGTGTCCGTCGGTTGTAGGGTGGCTGGTGGTGGGTCCGGGAAGTGACTTGTCCGAAGCGTCAGTGTGCGGGGTTTGAGCTGGCCGCGCTGGACGATAGAGCCGCCCCCGAGTGTCCTCCCGGGCCTGCCTCCATCCTGTTTGCGTCGTGGCGGAGTTGTCGGTAGACGACGTCGGATAGCCGTCGTTTGACGCATCGCTTCTTTGTGGCTCTTGCCCTGGGTTCGCTTGCGTGAGTAGTAGGCCCTGCCGGGGGTGTCCTGTCGAATCTGGGTAAGGGCCATGACGTGGAGGCAGAGGTTGAGTTGGCGGTCGCCGGCGCGGGAGAGCCGGTGGCGGACAACGTCGCCGGAAGAGACGTCGATCGGGGCGGTGCCGGTGTAGGTGGCGAACGCGGCGGCGGAGCGATCACCTACCGCCCATTACACAAGTTGGTATGGGGGCTAGCTGCGCCCGAAGGCCTCGTGCTGCAAAACGATTCGTGGGTTGCCGGCGTGGGTGAACACTCGCGCCGGTACAGCCACATTTCCAGATCAGGAGGCCTCCGGTGATTGTTCAGGGTACGAGTGTCGGGTTGGACGTGCACGCCTTCGGTCGTGGCGCACGCCGTCGACGAAGAGGCAGGCAAAGTCGCGCGGGCACGGTTGACGGACCTCATATGATCGTCGACGACGTACAGCCGGGCGTTCGGCTCGAGCACTGAGCGACGTGCGGGCGTGGCTGGAAGGGCTGACCTACATGCTGACGGGTATCCCAGGTACTGCCTTGCGCCTTGTCCTTCCTGCGGCAAGCGATTGCCAAAACACTTCCAAGACAACATGATTGCCGAGCAGGCGGGTGATGTCCGCGTGGTCGTACGGGGGAGAGCCCTCGACGACGTCGATCCCAAGGACCGGAAGTTCTTAGCAGATCCTCCAGACGGCAGCGTTCGTTTCTGAGCTCCGAATGGTCGCTGGACGAAGAAGCCGCGCTGCGACGCGCCACCGCGGCCCACCCACTTACCCAAATGAGCATCAGCCGCTGTAGACCATCTCCGAAGAACTGACAGGCGTCGCCTACCCCGTCTGACAAATCGACGTCGTCATTCTCAGCGGAATTACAGCGCTAACAGCAGACGCTGTCGTCATGGCGACACGAGGCGGCGTCGGAGCATCAACCGCGATGGGGCGACTCGCGTCAGAGGGCGCAGAGTTCGGTGGTGAAGCATACGGATCTGGGTATTGCTCTTTGTGGATACGGGCACAGGGTCGAAAGTGCGACAACGGGTCGTGCGGGTGCTGACGAAGCGGAGGGGTCGGGTAGCGTGCAGGCCGCTCGGGTGCGGTAGATATGGTGGTGGTACTACCGGTTTTCACGCCAGCGCTAAAGCAGCGGTGGTGCTACCACTTCATTGGGAGCTGTGTCACTGATGCGCGCGCCACGCAAGGACTTGGTCCGCAACCGGCAGCGGCTGGTGGCGGCCGCGCGCGAAGCGTTTGTCGAACACGGGCCCGAGGTCAGCCTGGACGAGATTGCGCGTCGCGCCGGCGTCGGCCCGACCACGCTCTACCGCCACTTTCCCGAAAAGGACGACCTGACCGTGGCGGTCCTCGACGACCTGATCCAGGCGGTGCAGGACAACGCCGGCCGGGCTGCCCAAATCGAGGATCCGTACGAGGCGTTTCGTGCGGTGTTCACCCGCAGCTCTGACATGTCTGAGCGCGAAGTGGCGACGTTTCTGCGGCTGGCGGGCGTGAGCCGCCGCGCTGATGAACATGCCAACCGTCTCATCGCGGCCGTGATCGGCCCCGCAGCGGTGCGGCTGCGCGAGGCCGGGGGTTTGCGTCCGGACATCACCATTGATGACGTCACCATGTTCATCCGCATGACCGTCGCCGCAGACGGCGAAGAGAGTCGCGCAAAGGCGATTGACATCTTGCTCGCTGGTGTCATTTGCCCGGTCGAGCACAACACCGTCGACAGCGGTCAGACCTGATCAGGCCTACGTACATGTCTGGACCCAATGGAGGAATTCAATGATGCATCCCCGGCGCCTGAGTGGCGTAGGTCTCTGAGTGGGTTCGCGGTGGCCGGGCGTGACAAAACGCGTATCTCCGCGGCACCCGGCGGCGACGGGCGGCTCAGCGCTTCGGATGCGCCCGTGACGGCGCCACAGATGCGGCTGCTGTCGTTGTTACTACGCCCGACTGCCGGGTCGCTCGCCGTTGGGATCGTGGTGGCGGCATCGCTCCTCGCGGCGGAGACCGTTCTGGTGTATCTGCTCAAACAGATCGCCCCAATGAGCCCCTTTGGCATCGTCTACCTACTCGGCGTCTTGGTGGTCTCAACGGGTTGGGGCTTCGGGCTGTCGACGCTGATGTCGCTGGCCAGTGCGCTGGCCTTTGATTACTACCGGATGCGGCCCGAGAGCATCGTCCCGACCAAGGCCCAGGACTGGGTGGCAATTGGGGTTTTTCTGGCCGTTGCGCTGTCGGCCAACACTCTCGCGGGTCTGGCGCGATCACGCGCCGTCGAAGCGAATCAACGACGCCGGGAGGCCGAGTCGCTCGCGGAGCAGCAGGCCGCGCTGCGACGGGTGGCGACGCTGGTGGCGCGGGGACTGCCTCCGTCTGACGTGTTCTCCGCGGTGGCGGCGGAATTGGCCATGTGCCTGCGCGTGCAGCACTCGGCACTCGTTAGCTACCAGCCCGACGGCGCGGCCTTGCTGCTCGCAGCTCACGATGTGCGCGGCGCGGTGAAGAAGATGCGCGTCGGGGAGCGGTTCTCGGTCGAGGGTGAGACCGTTGCTTCGATGGTGTGGCGAACCGGGCGCGCCGCCCGGACGGACAGCCACCACAATGCGTCTGGTTCGGCCGCCGCGCGGATACGTGAGCTGGGTCTGCGATCGGGGGTCGGTGCGCCGATCGTGGTCGACGGGCGCCTCTGGGGTGCCGCGGTAGTCGGCTCGTCTCGATCGGAGCCCTTGCCTCCGGACACCGAGGCGCGGGTCGGCGACTTTGCCGATCTGGTGGCGACCGCGATCGCCAATGCCGCGACCCGCGCGGAGCTCACCGCGTCTCGGGCGCGGATCGTCGCGGCCGCCGATGATGCCCGGCGCCGTTTCGAACGTGACCTGCACGACGGCGCCCAACA
>JAVRPX010000081.1:0-2810 GCA_032161985.1 Mycobacterium sp. | reverse complement strand
ATCACCTCGCCCAACGCCGACAGTGTCTCGGCGGCAGTGTATTTCGGTGTCCAACCCAGCTGTGACTTCGCCTTGGCGGTGTCCATCACCACCGACGTGCGGCCGACATGAAGCCATTCCAGCGCGGATGGTACGAACGGCAGGCGGGCGATGACCTCCGACGCCGCCGTCACCGCCGCCCTGGGTACTCGGACGGGACGGGCGCCCAGCGTTTCGGCCACATCCGACATCGACAAGACTCCGTCGCCGGCAATGTTGTAGGCGCCCGGCGGTGCGGAAGTCGTTGCAGCCAGGGAGATTGCGGCGGCCACGTCGTCGTGGTGGACTAGCTGCAGCGGAGTGCCGGGGTCCGGAAACGGCGGTCTGAGCAACGGCACCGCTTGTGCGACCCGCTTGACCGGGCCGGGCAGCTGGTTCCATGGCATTGCTTCGGCAAGCGCGCGCGCCTTCGGCCCGGCGACGATGCACGGCCGCAACACGTAGACCTCAAGCGGTGAGCCTGCGGTGATTTCGGCCAGCGCGGCCTCGGACGCGGCCTTCTGCGCGGAGTAGTAGTGCTCGGACGACCCGCGCGGCGGAACGTCCTCGGTGATGGGGACCGGATTGTCGGAGTGGTAGCCGTAGGCGGCCACCGATGACGTGTACACCAGACGTCGCGGCTGGCCTGCTGCCACGGTCGCCTCAAAGACGTTGCGGGTGCCCTCGAGATTGACACGGGCGCTCTCCTCGCGCGAGCCCATGATGATGAAGGCGAGGTGGACGACGACATCGGCCTCGGCGACCAGCGCATCGACGGCATCCCGGTCCAGGATGTCGCCCTGCTGGTATTCGGTCCTGATCCATCCATGCTCGGCTGGGTAAAAGGGCCGCCGCGCCATCCCGATGATCCGCTCGACTCCGGGCGCACGTTCCAGCGCCCTTACTGCTGAGATGCCGATATCGCCGGTCGGACCCGTAACGGCCACCGTCAGTCCCATGCGGTTGACGTTCCCTATTGACGATCCGGCGAAACGCTCGCGGGTGCCAGGAATGGGGAATAGAAAGAGACACGACACGTGAAGGGACAAGCATGAAACTCATCGCGCCGGCGGATTCGATGTTCCTGCTGACCGAATCCCGCGAGCACCCGATGCACGTCGGTGGCCTGCAGCTGTTCGAGCCCCCAGACGGGGCATCGGGGCCCGAATTCCTGCGCGAGATCTATCAGGCGATGGTCAAGGCCGAGGAATTCCAGCCGATGTACCGCAAGCACCCGGCCGCCGTGTTCGGTGGCATCGCGAACATAGGTTGGACCGTCGACGACGAGGTCGACCTCGACTACCACGTGCGAAGGTCCGCGCTGCCCGCGCCCGGCCGCGTGCGAGACCTGCTCGAGCTGACCTCCCGCCTTCACGGCACTCTGCTCGATCGGCACCGCCCGCTGTGGGAGACCCATCTGGTCGAGGGACTGAACGACAATCGGTTCGCCGTGTACGTGAAGTTTCACCATTCGTTGATCGACGGGGTCTCGGCGTTGAAGCTGACGCAGCGCACGTTGTCGACCGACCCGAATGACACGACGATCCGCGTTCCGTGGAATCTGCCCGCCAAGCCCCGGCCAACCGAAGCCGAGACTCCGTCGCGGCTGCAGATGATCACCCGGACGGCGGCGTCGATCGCGGCGCTCGCGCCGTCGACACTGGCGTTGGCCCGCGCCGCGTTGCTCGAACAGCAGTTGACCCTGCCTTTCGGCGCGCCGCGCACCATGTTGAACGTCCCGATCGGGGGTGCCCGCCGGGTGGCCGCGCAGTCGTGGTCACTCGAGCGGATCCGCAGCGTCAAGGCAGCTTCGGGCACGACCATCAACGACGTGGTGCTCGCAATGTGCGCCGGCGCCCTGCGCGGTTACCTGGCCGAACAAGATGCGCTGCCCGACAACCCGTTGATCGCGATGGTTCCGGTGAGCCTTCGCACCGAAGCGGAGGCCGACGCCGGGGGCAACATGGTCGGAATCGTGTTGTGCAACCTTGCGACCGACGTCGACGATCCGGCGAAACGCCTGGAGACCATCAGCACTTCGATGCGCAACAACAAGAAGGTGTTCTCCCAGCTGCCGCGGGTGCAGGCGTTGGCGTTGTCGGCGGCGATGATGGCTCCCCTGGGGCTGAGCGCCCTGCCGGGATTCGTATCCGCCACCCGGCCGCCGTTTAACATTGTGATCTCCAATGTGCCGGGTGCGCGAGAACCGTTGTACTGGAAGGGCGCCCGTCTCGACGGCAACTACCCGCTGTCGATCGCGCTCGACGGCCAGGCCATGAACATCACGCTCGTCAACAACGCAGGCAATCTGGATTTCGGCCTTGTCGGCTGCCGCCGCAGCGTCCCGCATCTGCAGCGCATGCTCGGACACCTCGAAGACTCGCTGAAGGAACTGGAGCGCGCGGTCGGCGTCTGAGCCCCGCTCAGGCCCGGTCGGCCAGTGCCTGCTGGGCGGCGTTGTAGCCGGGGACGAACGTGATCCCAGGACCGCCGTGGCAGCCTGCACTGGCCAGGTAGAGGCCGTCGATCGGGATCGGTTGATCGACATAGCCTTTCGGCCCTGGCCGGTTGATGCCGATCTGGTCCGGATGGATCAGTCCATGGCAGTAGTCGCCACCGGGTGCGCCGAACATGGTTCCCATGTGTTTGGGCGTGAAAGTGGTGTGCCGGATGATCAGGCTTTCGAAATTCGGCGCGAGTCGCGTGATCTTGTCGATCACCCGCTGTCCCATCTCGACCTTCATCTCGCCGTAGCTCGACTGGGTCTCCTCGATGGGGAACCACAGCGAGAA
>JAVRPX010000080.1:0-11801 GCA_032161985.1 Mycobacterium sp. | reverse complement strand
CCCGCTACAACCCCTGGGACCAGCGGTTGTGCCTGATTCTGAGTAACGACGTCTACAACGAGATCCGCGAGGGTCGGCTCGAGGTGGTTACCGATCACATCGACCACTTTGATGCCAAGGGTGTCGTGCTGCGGTCTGGCGAGCGGATCGACGCCGACGTGATCGTCACGGCTACTGGTCTGCAGCTGCAGGCGTTGGGTGGCATCGCACTCAGCATCGACGGCGCCGAGATCAAGCCCACCGAGAGGTTTGTGTACAAGGAATTTCTGCTCGAGGACGTGCCGAATGTCGCCTGGTGCATCGGTTATACCAACGCGTCGTGGACGTTGCGGGCAGACATGACGGGCCGTGCCGTCGCAAAGCTGCTGGCGTACATGGATTCTCGCGGCTACACCCACGCCTATCCGCATCTCGGCGACAAGCCGATGCCGGAGAAGCCGACGTTCGACCTGCAATCGGGTTACGTGCAACGAGCGCTGCATGCGCTCCCCAAGTCGGGCACCCACCGGCCGTGGAATGTGCGGCACAACTACGTGCTCGATGTCATCGATCACCGCTTCGACCGCATCGAGGAGTCGATGGTTTTCGGCCGAGTGGAGGCCAAGGAGGCCACGTCCGCGTAGGAGGGTGAGCCAGTGACTGATTACAGCGATGTGCTGATCATCGGCGCCGGGTTCTCCGGCATCGGCGCGGCCTACCGGATCCGCGAGAAGAACCCGCACCTCAGCTATACGATCCTGGAACGACGTGAACGCCTCGGCGGGACATGGGATTTGTTCCGCTATCCCGGCATTCGATCCGACAGCGACATCTACACGCTGTGTTTTCCGTGGGAGCCCTGGACGGGGCCGGAGATGATCGCGGACGGCGACCAGATCTGGGACTACATGGCCGACACCGCCCGCAAGCACGGCATCGACGAGCACATCCGGTTCAACACCTACGTGCGGTCGGCCGACTGGGATTCGGACACCGACATGTGGATGGTGCAGACCGAACACAACGGCGAGCCCAAGACCTACCGCACCCGGTTCCTGTTCTTCGGGTCCGGGTATTACAACTACGACGAGCCTTACAGACCAACGTTTCCCGGCATCGAAGACTTCAAGGGCGAGGTGGTGCACCCACAGCATTGGCCTGACGGTTTCGACTACGCCGGAAAGAGGCTGGTGGTCATTGGCAGCGGCGCGACCGCGGTGAGCATGATCCCGTCGCTGACGGAGAAGGCCGCCCATGTGACGATGCTGCAACGCACGCCGTCGTATCTGACGTCTGCCCCGAGAATCGATCCCACCGCCATCGCGGTCCGCAGGGTGTTGCCCCTTCGGGTCGCCCATTGGCTCATCCGCTGGCGCAATTCCCTTTTCGGCGGGCTCGTATGGTTTATCGCGCGTAAGACGCCGCGATTCGGTAAGCGGCTGCTTCGTCGGATCGCGGAGAGCAACCTGCCGCCGGGTTATGACATCGACACGCATTTCAAGCCGCCGTACGAGCCGTGGGATCAACGCTTGTGCATCATGCTCGGTGCGGACCTGTACCAGGCCATCAGTGATGGTGGACTCGACGTGGTCACGGATCACGTCGATCACATGGACGCGACCGGCATCGCGCTGAGGTCCGGCGGACACCTCGACGCCGACGCCATCATCACGGCCACGGGCATCCAGCTGCAGGCGCTGGGCGGGATCATCGTCAGCATCGACGGTGAGAAGATCAACCCGCACGACCATTTCCTCTTCCGGCGCCACCTGCTCGAGGAAATCCCCAACGCGGCGTGGTGCATGGGTTATACGAACGCGTCCTGGACGCTTGGCGCCGACCTGACCGCCCGGTCAGTGGCGAAACTGTTGGCGTACATGGACTCTCACGGCTATACCCATGCCTATCCGCATCTCGGGGGTGTCCACATGCCCGAGCAGCCCGCGTTCAACCTGCAGGCGGGCTATGTGCTGCGGTCGCTGGACGTGATGCCGAAGTCGGGCACGCGTAGGCCGTGGGCACTGACGCACAACTACCTGCGCGACGCCCTCGACCACCGCTTCACGTCCGTCGAGGAGTCGATGGTGTTCGGACGCGCGACTACGGCGTCCGCACCGCCAACCCCGTCGCAAGCAGCTGGCTAGCCGACAACCCGAACGTGGTCTTGAACCGGTCGGCGAGGTGCGACGGGCTCGCGAAGCCGGACTTCATCCCCGCCTCGGTCAGATTGGCGCCTGCGCCGATGGCCGTGCCCGCGTGCATGAGCCGCACCCAGATCCGGTAGCGCCGCAGGCTCGTGCCCAGCTCGTCGCGGAACAGGTGCAGGAACCGCGACTCGGAAAGGCTCGCCTCGGCTGCGAGCTCGCGCGAGGACACCGTCGTCGCGGGGTCCTGACGGATCCTGCGTGCCGCGGCCGCGATGCGGGGATCGATGGTCCGCTGCGCCGCGGGAGCAGCCAAATCGAGCCAGTGCGAGGCGCTTTCGTCGTCGGTCGGGATGAACTGCAATCGCACTTCGTCCACGTGTCCCACACCGACCTCGCCGCGCCATTCGCCGAACTTGTGTCGGCTGGCGTCGGCGCGATCCGATGTCGGTTCCAGATAGCACGAGACCATGCCGGTGCCGTGGCAGGTCAGTTGATGCGTCAGCCGCGGCGGGATCAGCACGCTGTGCGCGTCGCGGGTAACGCCGTCGGTCGTGGCCGCGGTGAGCGGTCCGCCGATGCCGACGGCCAAGCACCACACGGAGCCCGAATGCGGCGCGAGATTCAAGCTTGGCCCTGCGTACAGCGCTTGGCCGGGCCACAGCCACACTGACGGACAGCAGGTTTGTGGAAGCGCGGGAGCGGCCTTTGCCGTCATGCTTGCCTCCCTACCTCAACTTGACTGGAGGCTACCGTGGCCATCGCGGTCATCGGCGTAATCGGCGTGCTCTTCGCGGGGATGGGCGTGTACGCGCTGGCCGCCCCCGCGGCGCTCATCCGTCCGTTCGGCACCACGCTCGGGGGAGCGGCGTCGCGATCGGAGATCCGTGCCGTCTATGGCGGATTCGGGCTCGCAATCGCGGGCGTACTGGCGTACGCGGTGATTGTCGCCGGCGAAGTGCGGGCCGGAATCGTGATCACCGTCGGCGCTGCGCTGGCAGGGATGGCGTTCGGACGCATCGTGTCCGCCGTCATCGACAGCCGAACCGCCTTCTACCCCAACTGGTTCTACTGCCTAGCCGAGATCATCGCAGCGGCTGCGCTCTTCGCCGCGGTATTGGTTCGATGACATCGCGTGGCGCAGCTAGTCGCCATCCTCGTCGCACTCGACCGATACCCACGCGGTCGGGGCGGCTGCAGTGTCGATCCCGGTGACCGAGCACTCCGACAGCGGGATATCGGGCGTACCGCTGACCCAGTTGATGCTGACGTTGTATCCCTGCGCCTTCAAATCGCTGATGGTGTCGCTCGCCGACGCGGAGCCGGCTTCCGGCGTACCGGTTGGGTCGGCGGCGACGATCGGCGCGATGGCAACCGATGCCGCGGCACCCGCAACAACCAACAGCACTGCGAAGTTTCGCGGAGTGGGCGTCATGAGAAACCTCCTAAGCGCTGGGCGTCGTCGGCCAGTGCTCCAAGCAGTTTCCCACCAAGCTCAGAGCCGTTAAGGAGGATCTGGAAGATATTTGCGCCTGCGTAGATCGTTCTAGGGCGCGACCGTCAGCCAGTCGGCGAAGCCGGACGGGTCGTGGCGGCCGAGCGCACCGTGTTCGAACAGGCCCCAGCCTTCGGCAGTCTTGCCGCCCTCCGTGCACACCGCGCGGCCGACATGGTCGATCACGCCGAAGCCGGCACGCCCGACGATCGCCCGGTCGGTCATGTCGTAGGTCAGGCGCTCGGTGAACTTCTCGCCCTTCCACATGCCGTGCAGCCAGTCCGAGTCACCGCCGTAACCGCCGCCGACGTGGATCGGAACTGGCAGCTTGGACTCGACGTCGAAGCGGACGGGAGAGCCGTCGGCAGCGGTCACCTCGATGGTCGCGCCGGTCGGAATGCGGGTGCCGGAGGTGTAGTGGATCTTGACCCGCGGCCAGCCCAGCTGCTCGACCCGGCCGTCGCGCCAGATCCGGGTGCAGTCATTCAGGCTGCGGAACCCATTGGGCTCCTCCTGGATGATCAGGCAGATCGCGAAGTCGTCGAACGCCATCGGCACATACAGCCACCACATGCCTTCGAATGGCGGGTGGGCTGGCCGGCCCGCGGGCTCGGGCTCACCGATCGGGCGGATACCCCACGAGCGGTCGCGGCTGCCGATCCACACCGCAGGGTCGACGCCGATCTCCTCGCCGTCGATCGCGATGACACCGCTCCAGCTGCCCACCTGGGCGAACCGTTGCGCGTCCAGGGTGACCCGCGTGCCTGCTCGCAACACATGACGCTGCTCTTGGATCACGTCGAACAGCCCGTTCCAGGTGAGGTCGACGGCGATGCCCTCGGTCTCCTCGAGGATCACCCGAAGCTTGTGCAGCGGTTCGTTGACCTCGACGCGGTAGCCCAGCACGTGCTGGTTTAGCCGATCGGAGTCAATGCCGTCGCTCAGATGCACCGCGGTTTGGGTTTCGCCGCGACGGACGAGGACGAACGCGTCCTTGACGCCGAGGTTGGGGTAGTACCCGATGCCGGTGATCAAGAAGATGTCGCCGGTGCGGTCATGGGCGTTGAGGTAGGAGCGGTCGTAGAAGTTGCGGTCTGACGACCCGGGCCACGAGATGGGTTGGGGGATCTGGTGGATGGGGAATTCGTCGGTGGGTCCGAGCATCAGGCGTCATCTCCTTTGGTTGGCTCTTCGCGCAAGCGCTCATCGCTGATGAGGCGCTGCAATACTGAGCCGTGATAGAACAGCGATTCGACGTCGTCGGGCTGTTCGATCTCACCGAACCGCACCCGGCGGGCGTTGGTCCTCATGAACACGCATGCCCAGATCACGCCGGAGTAGACGAAGAACCAGTGCAGTTCGCCCAGTTCGACGCCGGAGCGGTCGGTGTAGGTGGCCCGCACATCTTCCTCCCGCATGACATCCGGCAGCCCGGGGAGGCCGGCCAGTCCGGCCAGTTCCTGAAAGACCATGTGCGCGAATATTATCCACGCCACATCCATCTCTCTCGGGCCCAGCGTAGCCATTTCCCAATCGAGCACCGCTGCTGGCCGGAAGCCGTCGTACAGGACATTGCCGATGCGGGAGTCCCCCCACACCAAGACTGAATCGGTGGCTGCGACGTCGGTGGGCCAGTTGGCCTCCAGCCAGTCGAGCGCGCGCTCGACCAGTGTCGAGCGGCCGATGTCGGGGACCGCGAACTCGTACCAGGCCTTGAGCCAGTTCAGGTTGCGCCGCAGCGCATTTGAATCCGAGCCGTCGTCCAGGAACCCGAACGTCTTCTCGGCTTCGGGAATCGAGTGCAGCTTGGCGATCACCTCGACGGTGCTGTCCTGAAGCTCACGTCGGCTCTCGGCGGGCGCATCGGCGAACCAGTTGCCGCCGAACGTGTATGGCATGACGTCGGGAGGCACCCGGCCTTCGACGTAATCCATCAGGAAGAACTGAGTGCCAAGCACCGACCCAGTCGATTCGAGCCAGCGCACTCGCGGCACGGGGACGTCGGTCTGCTCGCCGACTAGGCGGATCACGTCGAACTGGTGGTCCATCCGGTACGACGAGAACACCGGCACGTCCTGCTCGGTGGGCGCGACCCGGGCCACCCACTTCTGCTCCTGCTCCTGGCCGTCCTCGTCCCAGCGGCCGGTCAGGATGATCGTCTCCGACGACATGCCATTGGAGTCGACGCCGCTCTCGACTGTGATCTCGGGGGTGACGCCGCCGGGCATCACGGTGGACAACCAGCTCGACATCACGCCGGGCAGTGTGCTGACGTCTCGACTCGAATGCTGCAGACGGCTGATGTCTTCGACAGCCGGTTCGCTTGGCATCAGAAAGGTTCCTTGCCGATAATTACGATACGGTGGGTAGCGTTATGAAAGCAGACCCGTCAGCAGTTGACAAGCCCCCAGGCGCCGGGCGGCCCCGGGATCCGCGTATCGACGCTGCCATACAGTGCGCCACCACGGATCTGCTTGTGGAAATCGGCTATTCGAACCTGACCATGGCTGCGGTCGCCGAACGCGCGGGAACCACCAAGACCGCGCTGTACCGGCGGTGGTCAAGCAAGGCCGAGTTGGTGCACGAGGCGGCGTTCCCCGCGGCGCCGACGGCGATCGAGACACCGCCCGGCGACATCGCTGTCGACATCCACGCGATGATCGCCGCTGCCCGTGACATCTTTACCAGCCCTGTGGTGCGCGCCGCGCTCCCCGGGCTGATCGCGGATATGGCTGCCGACGCCGATCTCAATGCTCGTGTCATGAGTCGCTTCGCCGACGTGTTCGTCGCGGTACGGACGCGGCTGGCCGACGCGGTCAGCCGGGGTGAGGTGCACGCCGATATCGACCCCGACCGGCTGGTTGAGGTGATCGGTGGCGCCACGCTCCTGCGGGTGTTGCTCCTACCCGACGAACCGCTCGGCGAGGACTGGGTCGCGCAGACGACTGCCATCGTGGTCCACGGTGTGATGGCATAGGGGGCGTGACTGAGGTTCGGCCATTCCCGTCGCACTGGCGCACCGCGTTGGTTCTGGTGCCCCATCCCGACGACCCGGAGTACGGCTGCGCGGCCGCCGTCGCGAAATGGACATCGTCCGGCAAGACGGTGCACTACGTGCTCGCGTGCCGCGGCGAGGTCGGTATCGCGGGCATGCCGCCCGAAGAAGCCGGCCCGCTTCGCGAAGGCGAACAACGCCAATCGGCGGCCATCGTTGGCGTCGACGACGTGCAGTTCTGGGACTTCCCTGACAGCGAGATCCGCAATACCCCCGAATTGCGCGCCAAGATCGCCGACACGATCATCGAGCTGGCACCCGATCTGGTGGCCACCATCTACAGCGGACCCGAGTGGGCGCCGGGCGCACCGAACCAGCGCGACCACATCGAATTCTCCAATGCCGTTGCCGCTGCCTATGATTCGCTCGCCGATCCACCGCGCTGGCTGTTCGAGAACGGACCGGACCTGACACACTGCGAAGTGGTGGACGGCTACATCGATGTCGCCGTCGCGTCACTGAATGCGCACGAGACCTATCTGTCGGTGCTGGATCCCGACACACCGGTGATCGAGCAGGCCCGCAAGCAGGTCGACATGGCGACGCCGCCGCGACCGGACTTCGGCGGCCAGCGCACCGTCGGGTTCATTTTGCGACGGCCCGCGTCGTCGTGACGGTCGTCGTTACGCGCGCCGGCCGCGTGCGCGGCACATACGCCGATGGGGTGCACGCCTTCCGTGGAATCCCTTATGCGCAACCACCGGTCGGCCGCCTACGCTTTGCCGCTCCGATGCCCCACGAACCGTGGGACGGCGTGCTCGACGCGCACGAGTTCGGCGCTCCGCCACCGCAGCCGATGCGTCTCACGTCGTCCGACGAGTGGTTGACCGTCAACGTGTGGACTCCCGATCTCGGTGCCTCGGGTATGCCGGTGATGGTGTGGCTGTACGGCGGCCGGTTCACCACCGGCGCGTCGGACGAATCCGATTGCGACGGCGCCCGTCTGGCGGCCGGCGGTGTGGTGGTCGTCAGCCCGAACTACCGCGTGGCCGGTGAAGGGTTCATGGCGATCGACGGCGCCGTCCCCAACAGGGGACTGCTCGACCAGGTCGCTGCGCTGCAGTGGGTGCGTGACAACATCGCCGGCTTCGGCGGCGACCCGGACAACGTGACCCTGTTCGGCGAGTCGGCGGGTGCCGCATCGGTGGTGACGCTGATGGTGATGCCAGCGGCCGCCGGTCTGTTCCACCGCGGCATCGCCGAAAGCGTGCCCGCCTTTCTCTTCGGCTCCGACCTCGCGGCCGACGTCGCCGACGTCATCGCCGAGAAGCTAGGCAGGCGGGCCACAGTCAGTGACCTTGCGGGCGTAGCACCCCAGGATCTGGCCGACGCCGTCGCCAGCATCGAATATCGGGATAGCTGGGGCTACGGCCTGGCTGTGCGCCGGTCGCAGTTCGGCCCAGTGGTCGACGGAGAGATACTGCAGGACAGCCCCTTTCGAGTCTTGGCGGCGGGCGCGGCTCGCGGCCTGGACCTGCTGATCGGGCACAACCGCGACGAGTATCGCTACGTCGTCTACGAGAACGGCGGACCGCACGCGATCACCGCTGCGCAAGCTGAGACGGCGCTGGATTCGTTGCCGCCGACACCCGACGGCGCGCAGGCCTATCGGGCGGCGCATCCGCAAGCCGAACACGCGGAACTCTACGAACTGGTGTGCTCCGATTTCGTCTACCGGATGCCTACCCTGCACATGGCGCAGGCACACGCCGCCGGCGGCGGTACCACCCATCTCTACGAATTCTGTTACGACGCCTCGCCGATTGGGGCGGCGCACACCACCGAGATCCCGTTGGTGTTCGACACGCTGGACTCGCCCATCGGCTTAGCGCTGTATGGCTCGGCGCCGCAGGCCGAAGCGGTGTCGCGCGAAATGAGCACAGCCTGGCGGGCGTTCGCGACCAACGGCGATCCTGGCTGGCCCGCCTACAACGCCGACGAACAGCTCACCCGGGTCTTTACTGCGGAGTCCCGCACGACGCGCTATCCGGAGCAGGCGTCACAACAGATCTGGGCGAGCCACCCGTTCGACCCGTTCACGTTGCAGCGCTAGTTCTCGATCTGTCGCTTGTTGCGCTCGGACACCGCGCGGAACTGGTCGCCGAGGCCCTCGAAATCCCGATGCTGGGCGAAGGCGATCTTCTCCTCGGCGGCCAGCGCCGGGTCCAACAACGCGGCGGCGCCGGTGGTGTAGATCTCCTTGAGCCCCAACATGGTCGGGCCCGGGACCTCGGCGATCTGGCCGGCCAGTTCGAGAGCCCGCTCGATCAGCCGGTCGTGGGGCACCACCTCGGTGACCAGCCCGATGCGCTCGGCGCGGGCCGCGTCGACCACCTCGCCCGTCATCGACAGCCGTCGTGCCATCGCCAGCCCGACCACCTGAGGGAGTCGTGCAGTCATGCCGCCGCCCGGCAGGATGCCGACGCGGGCGTGCGTGTCGGCGAACACCGCCCGCTCCGAGGCCACCAGGAAGTCGCAGCCGAGCGCCATCTCCAGCCCGCCGGTAAATGTGGCGCCGTTGATGGCGCCGACAATCGGCGTGCGCATCTTGGCGACGGCGGCGATGCAGCTCTGCGACCGGAACTCCTCGAAGTACTTCAGCCCGTCGCGCTGCGCCTCCTTGAGGTCCACGCCGGCGCAGAACGCGGGATCGGCCCCGGTCAGCACCACCGCTCGTACGGAGTCGTCGGCGTCGGCCTCTGTCAGTGCGGTGTACGTCGCCCGGATCAGGTCGCGGCTCAACGCATTCCTGGCCTGGGGTCGGTTCAGCGTGAGCAGCCTGACCGCGCCGTGGCTGGCTATCAGCACAAGTGGTTGGCTCATGACTCCCCTTCCGCCGAAATCGACGTAATGGTGCGGTCCTCTCGCACTTTCACGCCCAAACGTCCGTTTCGGCGTTAGTGACTAGCGCAGGAACTGGTTGGCGGTGTTCGCCAGGTCTAGCAGCGGCTGCGGCAGGGCGCCGAGGGCGAAGGTGACGGCCGCAGTGATCGTGACGACCGCCGTGGTCAGCACACTGGGGACCACCACCGCGGGTGCGTCGTCGGGTGGCTCGGTGAAGAACATCAACACGATCACCCGCACGTAGAAATACGCGGCGATCGCGCTGGCGATGACGCCGATAACGACCAGCGGAATCGCGCCGCCCTCACCCGCGGCCTTGAACACCGCGAACTTGCTGACGAACCCGCTCGTGAGGGGGATACCGGCGAACGCGAGCAGGAACAGCGAAAACACAATGCCGACAACGGGATACCGCCGACCCAGTCCAGCCCACCGGGCGAGCGCGGTGTCTTCCTCGCCTTGGGGGTTTCGCACCAGGCTCACCACGGCGAACGCGCCGACGGTGCTGAACCCGTAGGCGAACAGGTAGAACAGCGTCGACGACACGCCGGATTGGTTCTGGGCGATGACGCCGGTGAGGATGAACCCAGTGTGCGCGACCGCGGAGTACGCGAGCATCCGCTTGACGTCGTTCTGGGTCACGGCGGTGATGGTGCCCACCACCATCGTCAGGATCGCGATCGCCCACATCACCGGGCGCCAGTCGTCACGCAGACCGGGCAGCGCGATGTAGAACACGCGCAGGATCGCACCGAATGCGGCGATCTTGGTGGCGGCGGCCATGAACGCGGTGATCGGCGTGGGAGCACCCTGGTACACGTCGGGAATCCACGAATGGAACGGCACCGCCCCGACCTTGAACAGCAAGCCGACGAGCAGCAGCGCGGTGCCGAGCAGCGCCAGCGACGTCTTTCCCGTCCCGGAGGCCACCTTGTCGGCGATGCCACCGAGATCCAGTGTGCCGGCGTACCCGTACAGCATGGCTACGCCGTAGAGGAAGAAAGCCGATGAAAACGCGCCAAGCAGAAAGTATTTCACCGAGGCTTCCTGCGAGAGCAGCCGCCGCCGCCGAGCCAGCCCGCAGAGCAAGTACAGCGGCAGTGACAGCACCTCGAGCGCGATGAACATCGTCAGCAGATCATCGGAGGCCGGGAACAACAGCATGCCGCCGATGGCGAACAGTGTCAGCGGGAACACCTCGGTCTGCATGATGCCGGCCTTGGTGGCTAGCTTCTCGACGACACTGCCTGCGATCGCCGACGCCTGCGGGGTGAACGCATCCAGGCCGGGCCCCGGCTCCTCGTCCGCAGGCGCGGGGATGCGACGTTCGGCGATGAGCAGGATGCCGAGCACGCCAACCAGCAGGATGGTGGCCTGCAGGAACAGCGTCGGGGCGTCGATGGCGACGGCGCCAAGCACGGCGGTGCGTCCACTGGTGCCGTGCAGGTCCCGAGCCAGTGCGACGACCGCTACGAACGCGGCGGCCAGCCCGCCGAGGCTGAGCACCAATTGGGCGACGTAGCGTTGCTGACGGGGCAGGAACGCCTCGACGAGGACACCGACAACGGCCACCCCGAGCACGATCAGCATGGGGGAGAGCAGGCCGTATTCGACGCTGGGGGTAGGCATCCCAAGGGCTTGGGTCATCGTGACGGCCCTTCCGCGATCTTCGGTGCCGGGTCAGGCTGATTGATGGTGGTCAACGTGTGGGTCACCGCTGGGTTGATCACATCGAGGGCGGGTTTGGGATACACCCCGAGTACCAGCAGCAGCGCGATAAGAGGTGCGACGACGGCGATCTCGCGCGGCAGCAGGTCGCGCAGCCGGTCGTTGCCATCCTTGACCGGGCCGGTCATCATCCGCTGGTACATCCACAGGATGTAGACCGCGGACAACACCAGTGCAGTGGACGCGAGGACCGCGAAAGCGGGATAGCGGGTGAATGTTCCGATCAGGACCAGGAATTCGCTGATGAACGGAGCGAGGCCGGGCAGCGACAACGTCGCAAGACCGGCGACCAGGAAGGTGCCTGCCAGCACAGGCGCGACCTTCTGCACGCCGCCGTAGGCGTTGATCAGGCGAGTGCCCCTGCGCGACACCAGGAATCCGGCGATCAGGAACAGCGCCGCCGTCGAGATGCCGTGGTTGACCATGTACAGCGTCGACCCGGATTGGCCCTGGCTGGTCATCACGAAGATGCCAAGGATGATGAACCCGAAGTGGGATATCGACGTGTAGGCGATCAGTCTCATCACGTCGACCTGTCCGATCGCGACGATCGCGC
>JAVRPX010000079.1:0-6867 GCA_032161985.1 Mycobacterium sp. | reverse complement strand
GCTACGAGCCGATGCCCGAGTCGGCGGCGGCCAAGGTCAAGGCGTCTGTCTGAGGC
Source organism: Mycobacterium sp. (assembly GCA_032161985.1). Classification (GTDB taxonomy): domain Bacteria; phylum Actinomycetota; class Actinomycetes; order Mycobacteriales; family Mycobacteriaceae; genus Mycobacterium. Next base: position 6,811 of record JAVRPX010000079.1, on the reverse strand, counting down.
TTACCCGCTAGATCAAACCGGCTGGACGTTCAATCCTTTTCCGTCTCGGGTGGGTCGCTGTCGCCGCGTAGGAGTTCTTCTGGGTGGTGGGCGTGGTTGATTTCGGGTGGTTTGGTTCCGTCGGTCCAGGCGAGGCGGCCGGTGTCGGTGACGGTGGTTTGTTGGTGGCCGTTGGTGGCGAGGCCGTGGTCGGGGGCGCAGGCGAAGAACACTGTGTCCGCGTCGGTGGTGCCGCCTGCGGCCCAGTCCGGGCTGTAGTGGACCTCGCTGTGATAGCCCGGTGCTAGACAGTTCGGGCGGGTGCAGCCGCCGTCGCGGGCGTAGCAGATGATGCGTTGGTCGGCGGTGGCGATGCGCTGCTGGCGTCCGAAGTAGATGGGTCGGTCACTGTGGTCGTCGAACACCACCAGGTAGTGGATGCCGTCAGAGGCCTGATCACATCACGCATCGGCAGCGCGGTGTCACCGCCGGTGCGCGCCGGAGGCGGCATCGGAATGTCGGGGTTGGTGACGGCGTGGACGGCCTGATTGAGTTCGGCCAGGGTGGTGCGCACGATCACGGTGACCGGATGGCCGCGGTGTGAGCCCATACCGCCGGACGCGATGCCGACCTTGAGCCCGAGTTTGATGCCGTCGTGGCAGCGCTGGGCGCCGCTGCGCTCATCGCCCATCTCGACCAGGGTGCCGTCGGGCAGGTGCCGGCCGGGACGCACCGCGGCGGTGACCGCCTCCACATAGCTGCGGGTTTCGGGATCGATCCATCCCGACAACCGCGACATCCCGTCTGGTCCCTGCTGGCCCAGCTGTAATCCGCGCCGCCGGGCCCGGTCGGCTTCGTCGTAGTGTCCGTCGGGGTTGAAGATGTCATCAATGTGGCGGCCTGCGGCCTTGACGATCTCGACATCATTCTTGCTGGCCTCTGCCACCAGGCTGTGTTCGACGTCGTCGCGATCGACCGCCGATACCGCTGAGGGCAGGACGTCGATGGCCCGGCAGATGGCCCGTAGATGGTCCTCGCCGATGGTGCCGGCTTCGACCGCCTGTGCCACGTGGGGCAGTTCGGGTGCCAGCGGTGGGCCAGACAGTTGGCGCCGCGGCCGGATGCGCCCGGCCATCTTCATGCGGCGTTTGATCTCCTTGGGTGGGATGCGCAACCGCGCCCACAGTTTGTCGGCCAGCACTGGCACGTAGCCAATCTCGTCGGGTGGGTCGGCGAGCTCGCCGAATACCCGATAATGAGGCCGCGATTCGTGCGGTCCTGCGTCTCCAGTCGCTCGGCCAGCTCCACCCGAAACTCGTTGCCCACCGCGTCAGAGGACAGTGCCCGCATCTCGGCGTAGGCAGCGTCAACCTGATCGGCCAGCTCGCGAAACCGCTCGCGTGCCGCCTCTCCGGTGACGAATTGGGCCATGCCCCAACGCTATCGAACACATGTGCCAAACACGCCGAGCCGGCCCACAGCCTGTGGATGAAATCCGAGCTGTGGACAACCCACCGCCACGACAGCCAGATGTCGGAGGCACATGCTACGGCTACGCCGCGCACGGAATGGTCGCCGCCAGTGACGTGCCGACACCAGCCGGGCTGCTGACCGAAAGGTGACCGCCGACCGCTTCGACGCGGTCGACCAGACCGATCAGACCGGATCCGTTCGCCGGATCGGCGCCACCGGCACCGTCGTCGGAGATCATCAGGTCGAGGTGCCCGTCGGTGGCTTTCGCGCTCACCTTGACCTCGGCCGCGTGCGCATGCCGCGCCGTATTCGTAAGCGCCTCGGCCACAACGTAATAGGCGGCGACTTCTACCCGGTCGGGTAGCCGGTTCGGAACGTCGACATCGAGTTCGACGGGCACCGTCGAGCGGCAGGCCAGCGACCGAAGCGCGGGGCCGAGCCCGCCCTTGGAAAGGATCGCGGGATGGATGCCGCGAGAGATCGCGCGCAGCTCTTCGGACACATCGCCGAGTCCTTGGACGATCTCGGCGAGCTGTGCCTTGATCGCGTCCTGACCCTCGGGCAAGGCCACCTCCGTCATGCGCGCCTTGAGGGCAAGTGACACCAGGCGCTGCTGGGCCCCGTCGTGCAGGTCCCGCTCCAGACGCCTGCGGGCGACGTCGGCAGCGGTGACGATCCGCGCCCGCGAGGCACTGAGATCCGTCCGGGCCTGCGCGTTCGCGATGGCCATGGCGACGAGTTTGGCGAAGTCTGCGAGGCGCGCCTCGGTGTCAGGGGGAAGTGGTTGGGCGCGACAGGAACTCACCACGGCCACGCCCCATTCCTTGCCGTCGACGACGATCGGCGCGATCCGGCCCTTGCGTAACACTCTCGCGGCGACGTCGTCACCATCGAGCGAGGAACGCTCGCCGACCGACATCGGCCACTCACCGTACTGGTCGCAGACCGCTACCAGTACGACGCTGCCGTCGGGTTCGTATCGAAATAGTGCGGCGTGCCTGACGCGTAGCGCGCGCGCCAACTCCTTTGTCACCGTTGAGAACACGTCCAGCGGCGGCTCTCCTTGTGCCACCGCGGTCGCGACGCGTCGCAGAGCCGCCTGCCGCTCGGCGGTGCGATCCGCTTCTGCCGCCCTGGCCCTTGCCACCCCGGCCAAGTTGTTCGCCATCAACGTCGCGACGAGGAACACCCCGATCACCACCCAGTTGCGCAGCGAGGTGGGGTTGAAGGAGTCGTCTGGCCAATCACGGAAGTATCCCCAGGCCACCGCGCTCACCAGAGAAGTCACCGCGGCAAGACGGGTCCCCCATCCGATCGCGACGATCAGCGCGCCAAGCAGATAGACCACGCCGAAGGTGTCCATCGGGGCAAGAGTCCTGAGCATCACCACGAATAGCGTCTCGGCGCAGATTGCTGCGGCCGCGACAAACAGGCCCAGCCACACCGGTGGAGGGGTCGGGCGTACCAGCACCGACAGCACCCGTCCGCCCACACATCCTGGTTAGCTTCCTCGGCTACCGTGGCGCTGTGCGCGCGCTGTGCGGCCGCTGAGATAGCACGAATGGCCGCTAGCGGTAATCACATATGGCGGCCAGCGTCGAAGACACACACGGCGAAAACCGAGATCGTGAACCCATGAACACCACCGACGCGCGCCTTCTCCGCCACGTCGTCAGCACCGCCCTGCTGGTTGCCGCTGCGATGGTGGTCGCCTGGCAAGTCCTGTTCACGGGTCCCGATATGGGGGTTAACCGGTATGAGCCGGGTCGGGTTTCCGGTACCGGCATTGGGGGGCCAGCCGTGCAGACAGGCCATCGGCCGACCATGAGAGTTGTGAGCATACAACAAGATCCGTTGCCGTCAGGAGTGGCGCATGCACAGTAGCACCGCAACAATGCAGGCCGAGACCGATCGAGCGCTCACAGCGCGGTTCGAGCGTGACGCGATCCCGTTACTCGATGGGTTCTACCCCCAGGCGATGAAGTTGACCCGCGACCGCACGGAGGCGGAAGACCTGCTGCAGGAGACCGCGGCCAAGGCCTTTGCCGGGTTTCACGGGTTCAACGACGGCACCAACCTCGGCGGCTGGCTGTACCGGATTCTGGTCAACACTCACATCAGCGGGTACCGCAAACAGCAGCGGCGGCCGATGCAGTGGCTGACCGATGAGATCACCGACGGCCAGCTGCTCGCCGAGGCCAGGCACACGTCGAGCGGGCTGCGCTCCGCCGAGGATCAGGTGCTGGACCGGTTGGGCGACAACGCCGTCAGGGAAGCGATGCAGAAGCTGCCCGAAAAGTTCCGCACCACAGTCTATTACGCCGATATCGAAGGCCGCCGGTTCAAGGAGATCGCCGAGCTCACCGGCGTCCCGATCGGGACGGTGATGTCGCGGCTGCATCGCGCGCGGCACCGGCTGCGGTCCCTGCTGGCCGACGCCGCCAGGGACCGCGGGTACGGCTTGACCGAGGTCGCCTAGCGGGGCGGATCACCACGCCAGGCAAAGCTGTTGACGTATTTGCCCATGTCCAAAGCGATCTGGAGACTGGCCCCCGACGGTTTGCCGCTACCGGAGTCCGGGCCGAATGGACGAAATGGGCCGACCGCGGCGGCGACGAGTGCCAGGTCGTTCTTCACCGCGACCATCACCATCACCCGCATCTTCATATAGCTGCTGTTAGCGCCCTGTGGCCAGCAGTCGGCGGCCTCGCCGTATCCGGGGTGGTAGCCGACCATCGCGTTGGGGATCAAATAGGCGGTGCGAGTGTCAGGGAAGGTCTGCTTGATCAAGTCTTTGGCAATCTGCTCAGGCGACCGGTTGGCGGCAGGCTGACTGAACAACTGCATCGTGCCGCCGTCTCCGGCAAGCAGATCCGCCGTTATCCCATTGGGTTTCGTGGTGACCTTGTATGCCGCACCCTCGGCCGGATAGGACACGGAGAACGAGCCGTCGGGCGCGTTGAACCTCGGATTGATCTCCACCGGCGTGCCGGTCGGCGGGCGCCCGCAGTCGGGCGGGCACGCGTAGCGCACCGGCGGCTTGGTGATCATCGACGAGACACCGACCAAAGCGGCGGCGACGACGGCGATCGCGCTGAACCAGATCAGCAGCACGCGGACACGCGACGTGCGCACCGGCGCAGCGCTATACGTTCCTTGCGGCACAGCATAGCCGGGGAAGTAGTCGGGTGTCGGCGTGCTCATGACCCGCCGGACTCCCGGTCGCTGCGCACCGGGCGCAGGTCACGTCGCGCCGACCGTGACGAACGCGACGACGCCCGCGTCGCAACACCGCAGGCCGGGCAGAACGCCATATCGGGAACGACATGTCCGCAGTGCGGGCACAGCAGCGGTTCGTCGGACTGAATCTCGTCGTGGGCTTCGTGCAACAGCGCCAGGTGCAACCCGACGCGCAGCAGGAACAGCGCCACCGCCGAAAGGGCGAGGTACAGAATCAACATCAGCACCTGCGGGAAGTGGGCGACGTCGATCAGGCCAAGGCCCACGTACACCGCCAGCACCGCCACGGCGAATGAGACGAGGAGTGCGCGCACCACGCCGGGATGCTGGCCCTCCTTGCTGGGCGGACGCTTGAACCAAAGTGCGGCACCGATCAACCCGCCTGCCGCCGCCGCAGTGAGCGGAACCGCCACTCCCCGGATGCCTGCCTCGACGAGCATGCTTTCGATCGGTCGCTTGCTCACCACACCGCTACCGAACTGCGGGGCCATTCTCGTCAATGTCGCGGCCGCGGCGAAAGTCAGCGCACCGAGGGCCCCAATCATGAAGCCGTCCAACGCTTCGCGAGTGGGTGGCCGGAGAACCCGCACGATCACCGCAGGCATCAGCATCAGGATCACCCCGCCGAGCGGTATGCCGATGCCCATCTGCAGCATGCGGGCGCCCACAACGCCTGCGCCCAACGCAATTCCGTACGAGCGGGCAACCAGGGCACCCGTCAGGAGCACCCATCCGACCCCGAGCCCGATGCCCAACGCTGCCGTGAGCGCCCACGTGCGCGCGGGCATATCGGCGAACGCGTCGGACTCGCGCAGATAGAGCAGGAACAGGAACGGGAGGCCGAGCGCAGCGACCGTGACGAGCGCGGCAGGCAACCGCAGCACCGCGAACACGACCAGGGCGATGAGCACCACCGCCAGCCCGACTCGGAACACGTTGCGGGACCGTGGCGGCAGGTGGGGGAACAGCGAACTCGCCAAGGACGGCTGAAGCAGGTGTTCGTCCGGCGCGGCGCCGAAGTCGCGGATGCGCAGCCAATCCGGCCCTTCCCCGCGCCGCGGCGTCAGGTGGCATCCACACAGGCCGCAGTACTCGCCTGCGGGAACGTCGGTCTGGCAGACTCGGCATTCCGCGGTGGGAACTTGCTCGTCGTTGGTGCTCATCGGGTGGCCTTCTGAAGGACGAGAACGTTGCGGACCAGATTGTCCACATCGGGCGTGCCAAGACCGGTGACCAGGTCGTAGCCCCGCCCGGCGTCGGCGACCGCATTGCCTCCGAGGGTGATGTCACGGAAGCCCGGCAGCGGTGCACCCGCGGCAATGCGATACAGCACCGGGTTCAGATCGCCGAGTGCCCGGCCACCGTTGCTGATCAAGTACTGGTTCATCACGGCTGCCATCCCCGCCCAGATCGGGGCGGACTGAGAGGTCCCGCCACCCACCACTTCTTGCTGGTCCAACACGATCCGCACACCGGTGAACGGGTCGGCGACCGCGGCGACATCAGGGGTCAACCGTCGTCCCGGATCCTGGTCGGGCGCGACGCCCCGCTGCCAGGCGGGACGGTCGAACAGGGAGGACACCCCGCCGCCGGTGCCCTGCGACAACGGAACGTCGAACCACGTCTGCTCGGCCAGCCACACCCCGTTCGCATCGGTGGACAACGTAGTGCCGCCGACATCGGTCATCTCCGGCAGCGACGCGACCGAATCCAGCCCGACGTCCGAAGGACCCGGCGGTGACGACCAGTCTTGGCCGCCCCTGCATTCCAGTCCCGCGAGGTCGCCACTGGCATTGAAAGCCGACGTGCCGTGCGACTGCGCGGTCCTCAATGCCGACCGGACCGGCGCCAGATCCGCTGCGGTGTGCAGTTTGTCGCAGCCCCAGCCGATCGAGAAGCTCCACACCGCACCGGGAAACTGTCGGTCCGCTGAGTCGAACATCTGCGAAATCTTCTCGAAGGCGCCGTCGCCCTCGACTGTTGGACGCGCATTGATGACCACCTTCGCGGCGTCGGGCGCGATGGCGTGGGCGACCTCGAGATCCATCGTCGTCTCACCCCGCGGCTCGCTCGGCTGGCCCCCCACCAGGGTCGGGGTGAACTTCGGCAATCGGTACGT
>JAVRPX010000078.1:0-10432 GCA_032161985.1 Mycobacterium sp. | reverse complement strand
GCCGACTCCGACGACCAGCGGCGTGGAGCGGCGGGCGGCGACGATCGTGCCCGGCTCGTCGGCGTTGGCGAACACCAGCGTGAAGTGACCCTCCAGCCGGGGCAGCACCGCGAGCACTGAGGCCGCGAAGTCGCCGGCGCTCTCGCCAGGGTTGTACTGCCATGCCACAAGGTGCACCGCGACCTCGGTGTCGGTGTCGCTGGCGAACTCGACGCCGATGGCCTCCAGCTCGGCGCGCAGTGTGGCGAAGTTCTCGATGATCCCGTTGTGAACGACCGCGATCTTTCCTGCGGTGTCGCGGTGCGGGTGGGCGTTGCGGTCGGTGGGCCTGCCATGCGTGGCCCAACGGGTGTGGCCGAGGCCGGTGCTGCCCACGAGGCTGGCGTCGTCGGTTTCGGCGAGATCGGCCTCGAGGTTGGCGAGCCGACCGGCCCGGCGGTGCACGGTCAGCCCACCATTGCCGTCGATCAGCGCGACACCTGACGAGTCGTATCCGCGGTACTCCATGCGGCGCAACGCGTCGACGACGATGCCGCGGGCAGGACGCTGCCCGACGTAGCCGACGATTCCGCACATAGGCAACCAGGGTAGTGGACCGACGACGGCCCGCTTGTCGATCGGGGCCGAAGGCGACCCCTGATCAGCGGAAACCGCGGATCATCCAGCGCTGACTAGGGGCAGAACTGCAAGAACCCCAGCGGCCCGCTGATGCACGGCGGACCGGGCGCGTAACCGCCGTAGCCCCACGCGGGCGGCGGTGGCGGCGGCGGACCCCATGGGCCTGGGCCCGGTCGCCAAGGACCTGGACCACCCCATTCGGGGATCTGCGCAAAGTCTGCCTGCGTGACGGGTGAGGGCGGCTCAGCGCCTGCCGTACCCGCCCCGATTCCAAGAGCGGCGATGCCAAGCGCTCCTGCGATGCCAATTCCCGCTGCGATAGTTCTCACGTTTCTCATGTGAACTCCTGCGTAAATCAATTTGTACTAGTCAAAGTTGCTGTCGGACACGGGATGTTGCTCTTCTGTATCCGTCTTCGACGCTACGCCCGGGGAGGTGTGTAGAGGCTGTGCAGAAGTTATGTGTTCTGCGCCGGACACCGACCGTGCCGCGGTGGGATACGGTCATGTCGTGGCCAGCACCAAGAAGCTGTTCAAGGCGTTGACCCGCCGCGGCCCCCACCGAGTTCTGCGCGGTGACCTTGCGTTTGCCGGACTGCCCGGCGTCGTGTACACCCCCGAATCGGGGATGAATCTGGCAGGTGTGGCGTTCGGTCACGATTGGGTCGCGGGAGCCGACCGCTACCTCGGAACGCTGGAGCACCTGGCGTCCTGGGGCATCGTCGCCGCGGCCCCTGACACCGAGACGGGCCTGGCTCCGTCGGTGCTCAATATGGCGTTCGACCTCGGCACGACGCTCGACATCGTCGCCGGTGTGCGACTGGGGCCGGGCAAGATCAGCGTGCATCCGACGAAGCTGGGGGTGGTCGGACACGGTTTCGGCGGGTCCGCGGCGGTGTTCGCGGCCGCGGGCATGCCGGTCAAGCCAAAGGCCGTTGTCGCATTGTTTCCGACGGTCACCAAGCCGCCCACGGAGGAGCCCGCGGCGACTCTGCAAGTGCCCGGCCTGGTGCTTACCGCGCCCGGCGACCCGATGACGTTGCGCTCCAACGCCGTTGAGTTGGCCCGGGTATGGAAGGGCGCAACGCTGCGCACGGTCAACAAGGCCAAGGCCGGCGGCCTCATCGAAGGCAGGCGGCTGGCCCGGGTGGTCGGACTGCCCGGCGCCGACCGGAGCACACAGAAGGTGGTGCGCGCGCTGCTCACCGGATATCTGCTGCACACACTGACCGGCGACAAGACCTACCGCGACTTCGCCGACCCCGAGATCGACCTGCCCAAGGCGCCCGCCGTGGATCCGTTCTCCGACGACCCGGTGGGCCTCGAGGACAAGGTGGTCGCATTATTGAAACCCTGAGTCAGCCAACCAACCGGTTGGGTATATAACTCCACTGTGTCTTCTATGCGAACCGGCATCTTTCTGAACTACGCAGGCGGCTTCCTCGAAGCCGTCGACGAGGTCGTCGAGCTGGAAAAGAGCGGCGTCGACATCGCGCTGGTGGCCGAGGCGTACTCCTATGACGCGATCAGCCAGCTGGGCTTTCTGGCGGCCAAGACGTCCCGGATCGAACTCGCCACGGGCGTGGTGCCGATCTACATCCGCACCCCGACACTGCTGGCGATGACGGCGGCCGGCCTCGATTACGTGTCCGACGGCCGGTTCCGGCTGGGCATCGGCACATCGGGCCCGCAGGTGATGGAGGGTTTCCACGGTGTGCCGTTCGACGCGCCGCTGGGCCGCACCCGCGAGGTCGTCGACATCTGCAGGCAGGTGTGGCGCCGCGAGCGGGTGACCTACGACGGCAAGTACTACCAGGTTCCGCTGCCTGCCGACCAGGGCACCGGCCTGGGCAAGCCACTGCAACTGATCAATCACCCTGTCCGCGACCGTATTCCGATCACCATCGCCGCGCTTGGCCCCAAGAACGTCGAACTCACCGCCGAGATCGCCGAAGGCTGGCAGCCGGTGTTCTTCTATCCGGAGAAGGCCGACAAGGTGTGGGGCGAGTCGCTGCGGTCCGGGTATGCCAAGCGCGACCCGCAGCTGGGCCCGCTGGACATCATGGTGAGCGCCCCGCTGGCGATCGGTGATGACGTCGACGACCGATTGGCCTGGGCGAAGCCACAATTAGCCCTCTACATCGGCGGCATGGGCGCCCGCGGCAAGAACTTCTACCACAACCTGGCCACCAGCTACGGGTACGCAGACATGGCCAACCACATCCAAGACCTGTACCTCGGCGGTAAGAAGGCAGAGGCCATCGAGGCGGTACCTGATGAGCTAGTACGCAATGTGTCGCTTGTGGGCCCGCATGGCTTCGTCAAGGAACGGCTCGCCGCGTACGCCGACGCAGGAGTGACAACGCTGCTGTTGCAGCCGCTGTCCGGTGACCGTCGCGAATCCATGCGCTACGTCGAGGAATTGCGGTCCTTGCTGCCCTAGGTGATTAAGCGAATCGGTGGTGGCCCTGTAGAGTGGTGTACAGCGGCAACGTCTGTTCTGCCTTTTGCCGCTTCTCGATCGTCATACCGAGCGCCGCGGAATCATCCGCGCCGGGCAGGACGACCACACTCAAACTAACGGAGCTTTGACCTTGTCTGTTCAAAACCTCAGTGGCTCAACCGTGCCCACTTTCTCCGACCTCGGCCTGCCCAAGGCCGTTGTCGATGTACTCGCCGCCAACGGCATCGAAACACCGTTCCCGATCCAGGCCGCGACGCTGCCCGATTCGCTTGCAGGCCGGGATGTTCTGGGCCGTGGCAGGACCGGTTCCGGCAAGACATATGCCTTCCTGCTGCCAATGGTGACGCGACTCACAGCGAGCCAAACCAAACGTGCCGCGGGGCGTCCGCGGGCACTCATCCTCGCCCCCACCCGTGAACTCGTCGCGCAGATCGACGCGGCGCTCGCGCCGCTGGCTGCCGCAACGAATCTGCGGTCGGTCACCGTCTTCGGCGGCGTCTCCCCGCAACCCCAGATTCAGAAACTGCGCCAGGGCGTCGACATCGTGATCGCCTGCCCCGGCCGGTTGGAAGACCACGTGAAATCCCGCCACGCCGACCTGTCCGGTATCGAGATCACCGTGCTCGACGAGGCCGACCACATGGCCGACCTCGGCTTCCTGCCGCCGGTAAAGCGACTGCTGGACAAGACCCCGCGCAACGGCCAGCGGATGCTGTTCTCCGCGACGCTGGACGGTGGCGTCGACGTCATCGTCAAGCGCTACCTGCACGAGCCGGTCGTACACAGCGTCGATTCGGCGCAGTCGCCTGTGGCCGCCATGGACCATCATGTCCTGCACGTCGACAAGTCGGCACGGGTCAGCGTGTTGGCCGACCTTGCCGCGTCGCCCGGGCGGAAGATCGTCTTCGCGCGCACCAAGCACGGCGCCAAGAATCTTGCCCGTCAACTGAATTCGCGAGGCGTGCCTGCGGTCGAGTTGCACGGCAACCTGTCCCAGAACGCGCGTACCCGCAACCTCGCGGCGTTCTCTGATGGTTCGGCCTGGGTGCTGGTCGCCACCGACATCGCCGCGCGCGGCATCCACGTCGACGACGTGGCTCTCGTCGTTCACGCCGATCCTCCCGTGGAGCACAAGGCGTACCTGCACCGTTCCGGGCGGACCGCGCGCGCCGGCGCGGACGGCACAGTGGTCACGTTGATGCTCGACGAGCAGGTGTCCGACGTGCGCAGCCTCACCCGCAAGGCGGGCGTGAAGCCGACGATCACCCGGTTCAGCGGCGCATCACATCCGGTGCTGCACGAGATCGCACCGGGGGAACGCACATTCGGTCGACCCGTGGTTGCGTCCCGACCGGAGCCGACACAACCCTCCCAGCCTAAGCAGCGTCAGCAGGCGCGTCGGCGTCGCCCGTCTCGTAGCAGACGCCCCGCGGGCGCCACGCGCTAACGCCGGCGCTGCCCTAAACCAGGGTGGTTCCGCCGTCGATGGTCAGCACGACGCCGGAGCCGAACTCCTGCTCCATCGAGTACAGGTACGCGCGAGCAGTATCGGCCACCTCGCCGACCCGGCCCAACGGAAGTTGTTGTGCAGCCTGGTCGTACATGGCTTGCCGGTCCGCTTCGCCCATCGCGTCCCATAGCGGTGTGCGGACGACGCCGGGTGCGACGGCGTTGACCCGGATCGGCGCCAGTTCGAATGCCAGCGCCTTGGTCAGCGCGTTCATCGCGCCGCAGATGCTCACCGGCAGCGCCCCGAAACTCGGCTGTTCGGCTGCGGTACCGCTGGTCAGTGTGATCGACCCACCGGACGTGATGCGCGGCCCGAACACGCGCACCGCGGTCAGCGCACCGATGAACCGGGTCTGAAAGAAGCGTGTGATGACATCCGGGGTGAGGTCGGCCAGCGGCGCCAGTTCGAGCGACTCACCAGCGGTGAACACGAGATGCTCGATGTCGCCAATGTCGACGGCCACCCGTTCCAGTGCCGACAGGTCGGTGAGGTCGACGGTGGCGCCGCGGGCATGCTCGGGAAGTTGGGAGAGGGCGCGGTCGACGCTGGACTGCTGGCGTGAGGCTACGATCGGGATGGCGCCGCGTTCGGCCGCTGCCGACGCGACGCCCAGACCGATGCCGGACGTGCCGCCGATGACCAGGACTCGCGCGTTCTTCAGGCTCATGCGTCCACTGTCGGCCAGGATTGGTTGAACCGTCCAAGACTCTTTTCGTCGCGGAGCGATACCCTAGGAGTATGGTCGCTCCCGACCTCGACATGCGCAAACTCCGCTACTTCGTTGCTGTTGCCGAAGAACTGAACTTCGGCCGCGCCGCGGAGCGGCTGCACATCGCACAGCCGGTGCTGTCGCGCCAGATCCGCTCGTTCGAAAGTGACCTCGGCGTCCAGTTATTCGCCCGCGACTCGCGCGGAACGCAGTTGACCGCCGCGGGCAAGCAACTACTCGAGGATGCCCGCTTCTTACTCGCCGAGTCGAAAGCATTGCGTCAGCGCCTGTTTCGTATTGCCGAGCCCATGGTTACGGTAACCGTCGGCGTCATGCCCGGCCTGTTGGCGACGGCCGCCGCGGCGGCGTTTGAAGCCGATAACCCGTCGCGGCGCGCGGTCGTGGTGCAACTGGGGTGGGCCGAGCAGGTCAACGTGGTCCACCGCGGTGAGGTCGACGTGGTGTACGCGCGCGAGCCCATCGACCACCACGGGCTTGGCACCGCACCGCTGCTGGAGGAGCCGCGAGTCGTCGTCTTACCTGCCGACGATCCACTCGCAAAAAAGCGATCCGTCCGGCTCGTCGATCTGGCATCCAGGCGGCTGCTGCAGGACCCGGCCACAGTGCCTGAGTGGTTTGCGATCGCCACCCCCGAGCATCGCCGCCCGGGCCAGATGGCGCACACCGTGGAGGAAAAGTTGGAACTCGTTGCCGCGCAAGAGGGTATCGTGATACTGCCACGCTCGACGACGGCGTTCTACCGCAGGCCGGATGTTCGGGTGCTGCCAATTCAGGACATCGGCCCGAGCCAGGTGACATTGATCTGGGATGCGGCGACCGACAACCCGGCTCGTGACGCGTTTGTCAGCTCGGCGCTGGAGTGCCGGAAACAGACGATCTGACGCTCGGTTCCCGGTCCTTGGCGGCGATTTCAGCAAGGACCGCCACCACGACGCCGAACGCGAAATACAACGCGGGCAGCCAGGGCGCCACCCCGAACAACGCGTTCGAGTCGTCGGCATAGCGGAACACTCCGGCCCCGGCGATCACGGCTTCAACGATCGGGCCGCCGATCGCGGCCAGCACACCGCAGACAGCGCAGGGGCCGTCGCCGAGCACACACCAGGTGATCACCGCGAGCGCGCAGATCAGCACCGTCACCGGAACGGCGGGTGCCGTGTGCTCGAGGGCGGTGATGACATAGATCCCGATGACGGCCGCGACACCTGCCAGGCCCTGACGAACCGCGACCGACTCGCGCGGGGCTCGCAGGCGCAGGCGCAGTTCGGCCAGTGACACGGTCGCGGCGCCGACGGCGAGCAGGAACCAGATCGGGCTGCTCCAGATGAACGGAACCGCGTCGGTCAGGTATTCGGTGGTGCCCGTCGCCACGTGGCTGTGATCGCCGATCAGCGATGCCGCCGCACCCAGTGTGAACAGGAAGGCGAGCTCCGGCGTGCGCAGTTTCACAACGGTGGACGCTACTCCCGGTTACTTGCCCACCTGCGGTAGTTCGTCGGCCGCGATCTCACACGGGGTTTCTGCGGCGGCCTCCGCGCCAAGCGGCGCAACGGACTCCGGTGGCGGCGGCTCGGGGACGGGGGTCGGCGCGGGTTCGGTCGGCGGCTCGACCGCGGCGGGCATCGCGGTCCGTTCGCAGGTATCGGCGGGTTCGACGACAGGTTCGTCTGCGGGTTTGTCGGCCGCCGGGTCGACCGGCCCCTCGGCGGCCGGGTCTACGGGTTCACCATCGCCTTTGGGGTTGTCATCCGACGTGCCGTCAACATTGCCGTTCTTATCTGGTTGATCGATTGCGGGTGGCTCGGCCGAGGCGCCGTCGACCGATCCGAGCAGGCTGCCGAACGCGTCGGCGAGCTGCTGCCCAAGTCCGGACAGTCCCCCGCCGACATCCGGCAGACCGCCCAGTGTCGGTGCCGACGGCGGTGCCGCCATGGCGGGTGCGGTTGATCCCGTGTCGACCGGCGGCAATGGGGCTGGCGCCGCCGACACCGGCGCAGGCACCGGCATCGGCATCGGCATCGGTGAAGGTGTGGCCGGTGCACCCCACGACGGCGGCGCCGCGACGGGCGGCGACACAACATTCGCGGCTGCGGGAACCGTGGCGGCCTCGTCGACACGCGCTGGCGGCGTCCACGAAGGACCGAGTTCGCCGGGCACCTCGAACACCGCATCCGGCTCGGCGGTCAGCTCAGCCGTCGCGGCGTCGTACGAATCCGTCACCGCGGTAATCGCCGAGCGCATCGCCGCCAGCCAGCCGGTGCGAATGTCGTTGTCGACAAACGGCTTTACCTCCTGGTCAATCCGTTCGCTGGCGGCAGCGCGATCACCTGCACCCGTCGTCACGGTCTGCGCTGCGGCAAGCCACTCCTCCGGTGCGCGGCCCTCGGCGGCGACCGCCGCGGCGACCTTGCCATCGACGGTGTGCCACAGGTTGTCCCGCAGCGTGGCCAGCGCGTCTGCAGTGGTGCGCACTGCGGCCGCCGCCGCGGCGGATGCGTCGCCGTGGCGATGCAGGAACTCACGTGAGAGATCCGCGCTGCGGCCCTGCCAGGCGACGGATAGCGCGCCGAGTTGGTCGTTTTGGCGCGTCAGCGCATCCTCCGTCGCCGCCACCGCCGCCTCGAGCGCGGCACAGTCGGCGTCGAGAGCCCGCAGGTCAAGGCCTTCCTCGCTGCCGTACCAGTCGCTGATCTGCGAAGCGTGCAGTGTCAGGTCCGGGTTCGCGTAGCCGAGCACGTGGCAGGCCCACACGTAAGTCTGGATGTTGTCGACGGCGGGGCGGCCCTCGGCCAAACGTGATGCGACGTCGAACTTTTCGGCCATCGCTACCCCACCCGCCGGGCGGCGCGGGCATCGGCTTCGGCGTACCGATCGGCGGACGCACGCAGCGCGGCGGCGATCTCGGCGGCGGCCCTCGACCATTGGCGGAGTTGGTCGACGACGTGATCGATGGCTGTGCGCAGGCCGTCACCGCGAGCGACGTGCATGCGACCCGCTGCGGCACCGTCGAAAACCAGCCCGCTCAGATGCGTTCGCACGGCGCCCTCGACAATGTCGGCGGCCGCCTCGTACTGGCGCGCGATAGCGTGCAGCGCCGCCACGTCGACGCGGGCGACGTCAGGTTGTCCCATACACGGTTGGACGTTGGCGAACCCCGGTCGGTTCCAACGAATTTCAGCGCTGGTTGCTTACCGATTCGGCGACCCGGACGGCGACCTGCCGTGCGGTGTCTTCGTCGGCGGCCTCGACCATAACGCGGACGACCTGTTCAGTTCCTGAGGGCCGCAACAGGATTCGGCCGCTGTCGCCGAGCTCGGCCTCGGCTTCGGCTACCGCCGAGCGCACCGACGCCGCCTCGGCCACCGTGGCCTTGTTCGCGACCTGGACGTTGATCAACACCTGGGGCAGTGTCCGCATCGGTTCGGCCAGCGCCGCCAACGAGGAGCGCGTCTGGGCCATCCTCGACATCAGTCGCAACCCGGTGACGATGCCGTCGCCGGTCGTGCCGAGCGCCGGCATGACGATGTGACCGGACTGCTCACCGCCGAGCGTGTACTCCCCCGCCCTCAGCTCCTCGAGCACATAGCGGTCGCCCACGCCGGTGGTGCGGACCTCGATGCCGGCCGCGCGCATGGCCAGATGCAGCCCGAGGTTGCTCATCACGGTCGCCACCAGCGTGTTGGACGCCAGCTCGCCGGCGTCGCGCATCGCCATCGCCAGGATCACCATGATGGCGTCGCCGTCGATGATCCGGCCGGTGGCGTCGACCGCCAGGCAGCGGTCGGCATCGCCGTCGTGTGCCAGCCCGAGGTCGGCGCCATGGGACACCACCGCCGATTGCAGCCCCTCCATGTGTGTGGACCCGCAGCCGTCGTTGATGTTCAGCCCGTCGGGCTTGTCGTTGATCGCGATGACGTTCGCGCCCGCCGCCCGGTACGCCCGCGGCGCGGCGGTGGACCCGGCGCCGTGCGCGCAGTCGACGACGACGGTGAGGTCGTCGAGCCGGGTGGTGAGCGCCTTGCCGGCGTGACGCAGATAGCGGTCGAGCGCGTCCTCGGCGTCGACGACCCGTCCGATGCCCGCACCGGTCGGCCGGCTCCCCGGACCCTGGATGACGAGTTCTTCGATGCGGTCCTCGGCGGCGTCGTCGAGCTTGTGTCCGCCCGGCCCGAAGATCTTGATGCCGTTGTCCGGCATCGGGTTGTGCGACGCCGAGATCATCACGCCGAAGTCGGCATCGTATGCGTTGGTCAGGTACGCCACGGCTGGCGTGGGCAGGACGCCGACGCGCAGCGCGTCGACCCCTTCACTGGTCACACCGGCGATCACCGCCGCCTCGAGCATCTCGCTGCTGGCCCGCGGGTCGCGGCCCACCACGGCGATGCGGCGCGCATGACCCCCGACGCTGCCCAACCGGCGCGCCGCCGCGGAGCCCAAACCCAGCGCCAGCTCGGCGGTCAGATCCTGATTGGCGACTCCGCGCACCCCGTCGGTGCCGAACAGTCGAGCCATCATTGCGCTCCGAGGGGACCGGTGGCTGTCTCCATCGCGGGAATTGCGGTACTCGTCGGTGTCGGACCCCCTCCATACGATTGCGCCTGGGCCTGGACTGGGCCTTCGGGCGGCTCCGGAGAAACAACCGGACGCACAGCCGAGAAGAGTCTGCGGATGGAGTCGCAGTTGTGGGCTTCATCCGTTCGAGAAGTCACGCCGACAAACCTCTCACAGTTGGCATCCGATCACATAAGTGACGAGGTACGCGGTCATTCCGGCGCCAAACCGGTACCGGAAGGAGACGGGAGGTGCCGACTGTGCACTGAGCGATGCGACACACGCCGTGTGAACGTCGCTGGCCGCACAGTCGGCACCGATCGATCAGCGCTTGCTGTACTGAGGCGCCTTGCGGGCTTTCTTGAGGCCGTACTTCTTGCGCTCGATGGCCCGCGGGTCGCGGGTGAGGAAGCCGGCCTTCTTCAGTGCCGGTCGGTCCTCGGGCTGCACGATGATCAGTGCCCGGGCGATGGCCAGGCGCAGCGCGCCTGCCTGCCCGGACGGGCCGCCACCATCGAGGTGGGCGTGGATGTCGAAGGCGTCCACCCGGTCCACGGTCA
>JAVRPX010000077.1:0-6612 GCA_032161985.1 Mycobacterium sp. | reverse complement strand
AGACGCATCGGTTGGTGACGCTCACCGGCGTAGGTGGAGTCGGCAAGACCCGCCTTGCATTAGAAGTCGCGGCCCGATTGGTCGATGAGTTCGCCGACGGGGTTTGGGTTTTCGAACTGGCAGCGGTCACCGATCCGAAGGCGGTGCCCGACGCGGTGGCCGCCGTGCTGGGCATCACCCAACAACCGAGCAAGACCGTGAGTGAGTCGGTGTCCGCCGCGTTGGAGGGCAGGCTACGGCTGTTGCTGATCGACAACTGCGAGCATGTGCTCGACGCCGCCGCCGAGCTGATCGAGGCGATCCTCGCGGCCTCGGTGACGGTGACGATTGTGGCCACCAGCCGCGAAAGGCTGGGTGTCGCTGACGAGCAGGTCTGGCCGGTGCCAGCATTGAATGTGGAAGGAGGAGTCGACTCTGCCGCGGTGAGCCTGTTCGTCGACCGCGCCCACAGCGTGGCCCCGCGCTTCTCGCTGGCCGCGGCTGAAGAGGCGGGCGCGGTGGTGGAGATTTGCCGCCGCCTCGATGGCGTGCCGTTGGCCATCGAGTTGGCGGCCTCGCGGATGGCGTCGATGACGGCCATTGAGGTGCGGGATCGGCTCGATCAGCGGTTCCGGTTGCTGGTCGGCCCCCGGCGCGGCCTGGCCCATCACCATACGCTGCGCCACGCGGTGGCGTGGTCCTACGACCTGCTCGACGACGCCGAAAAGGCACTGTTGACAAGGTGTTCGGTGTTCGCGGGCGGATTTGACCTTGAAAGCGCCTGCGCGGTGGCCGGAACCGATGCCCTCGACGAGTACACGGCGCTGGATCTGCTCGACGCCCTGGTGCGCAAGTCGCTGCTGATTGCCGACCGAGCCTCGGGGCGGACCGGATACTCCATGCTGGAGACGATTCGCCAGTTCGCCGAGGAGCACCTCGTCGCTCGCGGGGAAGCCGCCGAGGCGCGAAATGCGCATGCCCGCTACTTCGCCGGGCGCGAAGCCGACATCATGGCCCTATGGGACAGCCCCCAACAGCGGGCGGCGTACGACTGGTTCACCGTCGAGCTGGCCAACCTGCGCGCCGCCTTCCGGTGGGCCGCCGACCACGACGATCTCGACGTGGCCGCCACCATCGCCACCTACGCGGCGCGCCTCGGGATGTACGTCGAACAGTATGAACCCATCGCCTGGGCCGAAGAGCTGATCGAGCCCGCCCGCGCCGCCGACCACCCCGCGCTCGCGACCCTCTGCCTCATGGCGTCGGGCTGCTTCATGGCCGGACGGCCCGAGGCCGCCGTCCGTTACAGCGAGGCCGGACAGAAGATTCTCAACAGTGGCCATGGCACGGTACCGGGCGGCTTCGAAAGCTTCTTCGGATATGCATATGCGTATATCGGTCAGCCTGAGCGGACGGTTGCTTGGTGCCGTGCCCAGCTTGCTCGCGGTCGCGACACCCACTTCGCCAGGCGAACGCTGGTCATCGCGCTCGTGATTGCCAATCGCGGTAACGAGGCCAGGGCGGCCACGGATGGCTTGATCGAGGCCGCCGAAGCCACCCGCAACCCGCGCACGCTCGCGTTCGCCCTTTACGCCTACGGGGTCGCCTTCCGCAACGCCGACCCTGACCGCGCCCGTGAGGCCCTGCACCGGAGCCTGGTGATAGCCCACGACACCGGCAACCGCGGGGACGAATCAAATCTGGCCGCCATGCTGGCCGGACTGGAGGCCCTCCACGGCGACCCGTTGGCCGCGTTCGACTACGTCACCACGGCGATCCGCAACCACCACGATTCCGGCAACCACACCCATGTGCGCCTCGACATGGCTGAACTCGCCGTCATTCTGCACCGGCTGCGACGCCACGAATCGGCGGCCACCATCGCCGGTTTCGCCCTCACCCCTCTCACCAAAGCCCACCCCGAGCTCAACGCCGCGATCACCCACCTACGCGAAGTCCTCGGCGACCAAACCTACGAATCGCTCGCCCACAAGGGCGAAACGATGACCACCGCGGAAATGGTGACCTACGCATACGACCAAATCGACCACGCCCGGACAGCACTCACCACCGTCTCGGAATAGCTCCGAATGAGACACCCGTCGGGGATTATAGGCGGCCACGTCCGAGACCTTCGACCCACCGCCGCTCCCCACTGGGTCCGTCCGTCTCGAAAACGATGGGTTGATGCGACTGCGACAACCCGCTCGCCGCCGAGTACATCACCAGGTGCAACTGCATACCCGGCTGTCTTGGAAACCCGTCTCATAACCATGTAGTATCAAAACCCAGATCTTGACGGGATTTTGAGACAGGGGCATCGATGGCCGTTATCGGATACGCAAGGGTCAGCACAACCGACCAGAACCCGCAGCTCCAGCTCGACGCGCTAAATGAGGCCGGGGCCACTCGCATCTTCACCGACCACGGTGTCAGCGGCTCGACGGCCCGGCGGCCCGAGCTTGACGCCTGCCTTGATCACCTCCGCGACGGCGACGTGCTCACGGTCTGGAAGCTCGACCGGCTCGGGCGCAACACCCAACACGTGCTCGCAGTCGTCGACGACCTGACATCACGTGGGATCGGGTTCCGCAGCGTTACCGAGGGTCTGCATACGGACGGGCCAATGGGCAAGGCGATGCTGACCATCATGGCCGCATTCGCCCAACTCGAACGCGACACCATGATCGAGCGCACCCGTGCCGGACTGGCCGCCGCCGCAGCCAATGGGCGAAAGGGCGGACGCCCGCGCAAGGTCGACGACGCCGACGCCGCCAAGGCACGCGGCCTGCGGGACAAGGGCATCACGGCCACCGACATCGCGAAGATGTTGGGCGTCTCCCGCGCCACCGTGTACCGCTACTTCTCCGACGCCGCGTCTGTCCCTGTCTGATCTTCCTGGAGTTCATCGGACGCCGGTCGCTTCACCACATCGGGTATGAGGTCCCGGTGAACCCGGTTCAGGTAGTCGAGGCCAGCGTCTTCGTCCGACGTCGCCGCCAGGGCGTCCTTCAGGTATTGGTGGCGATGCTCCGCGTCGTCGAGGACTTCGGCCCAGGAGCGGACGAAGACCCTGTAGTTCGGGGCGATCAGCGCGCAGCCACGTGGGTTGCCGGGGGTGCGCAGCTTCAGGTCAACGTAATTGTTGTAGTCCTTGCCGATGAGCCAGAAGGTCCAAGTGACGTCGAGCTGGTTGAACTGAATGTCTTCGGTGATGGCTATCGCATACGCCTCGATCTGATCAAGCTCCGGCTTGCCCAACGTGACAGCCGGTCGCTTCAGCTCCACCACCAGGTACTCGCGGCTCTTCGAGTAGGACGAGGCGCTCGCCGACAGCACCATGTCCGGGATGAGCACCGATCCCTCCGCCAGCGACTGCGGCATGGCGTCGGCGTACTCGACGTCCTCTCCGAGCGCCGCGAGGTGCTTGACTAGGACGCGCCGGAGGGTCTCGTCGCTCGCCGTCAGGGTCCACTCGTCACCGAAGAGCCACGATTCACGCTCAAGGATCTTGTGAAGTTGCCGCCGCTCGGTAGTGGCTTTCTGGGCTTCGGCGTCGAACACGATCGTGCGGAGACCAGCGAGGAAGTCCAGTCGGTTCAAGATGCTGTGGCTCGAAGTGATGATGCGCTCCAACGTCGTCCGTTCGAAGAGTGATGCCATCTCCTGGATGCGCTCTTCCGGCAGGCGCAAGACTTCGCGCAGCACCTTCTGCACCGCCGACGGGTCCGTCTCCACGGCGACCCTCATGAGTTGCATGCTGAAGCGGCGTTGCTCTACGTCCATCTTTTCGAGGACGGGCGTTGCGGCGGTTGCGACGATGTCGAATGCCTTGCGGATGATTCTCTCGGGAGCCGTCTTTGGCTCCGCTTCGTACGGGTACGTCTTCTCGGCCTTGAAGTCCGCTACCGCCTCGGCTCGGCGTTCAAGGTCCCTCTGCCTCAACTGCTCACGTACGGCCTCACGACCGGCCTCCAGTACCTTGGCCCCGAGATCGTCGCCGCCGAGGATGGCCAGTGTCGCACTCGTGTCCTGATACTTGAAGCCGTCCCAGCAGACGTAAGCGGTGAAAATGATGTCCCTGGAGGGCAATTCGGCAGGGATGTCTAGTAGCGCCGCACCGTTTCCGTCGCACAAGTAGATGTGCTGTGTCCCCCTGAGCTTCCTCTTCCACTCGATGAAGGTCACCGTCACGTCGGCGTCGTCGAGGCCCTCGATGGTCACGGGAATGTCAACGGGCGGTAGATGCTGCGAGGAGGGGTCGACGAGCACTCCCCGCACACGGATCTCGACATCGGGGATACTGGCGTAGGTACAGCGCGAAGTCAGCCGCGAGGGATTCGGCCAGTTCGGGCCGGTTCAGTTCGCTGTCAGCCTGCTGCGTGACGTTCGCCACCCGCAACGTCGTGCCGGGCGGGCCGTCGTGCGGGGACGGTCCCGAGTCGCCGTACACCCTCGGGTTGGTTTCCTGGAGGTCAACCTCGATGACACCGAGACTTCCATCAACTTGGACGGCCACCGACGTCCACTTGGCCGACTGGCCCAGGTGGAGGATGTCGTAGCGGCCTTGGCCGCGCTGCCCGTGGATCGAACGCCGTTGTGTGTTCGTGCCTCGATCCGACTCTTCCAGGAGTCGCCGTACTCATCGAACCCTGTTCGGGCTGTTTCGAGGTTCATCCCTTCGCCGTCATCCACCACGATGATTGTCTTCAGCGCCTCTAGTTCGGTGAACTCGAAGTCGACCGTCACATGGTCTGCGCCGACGTCGAGCGAGTTCCAGATAGCCTCTGCGAGTGCCTTCATCGGGCGCTCATCTCCACCGGGCGGGTCGCCATACCGGCAGTCATACCACTTCAGCCCGACGTCACGATCCCGGACACTTTGGCCGCAGTAACATCCAGCCTGGGCGCTGGAGGACCAGCGGCCACGACTTGGAACCCAATCCGGCTCAGCAGTTCCCGCAGCGCCTGTGCGCGGGCACCTGTACGAACCACCGATCCAGTCTGCACAGGTCGCCATCTACCAGTGTCAAAACCATCTGAGCCATCCCGGATAGGAGGGGTCTAACCCTGCGACGACGCACCGCAGCGCAAACCCCGCCTGTCGTCGCGGGGGCGGGGTAACTTCCACCTGTCGCAGAATCGAACCGGGGAGTCAATCGAGAATATGGCACAGATCGACGTCGTCGTCGCTCATCAACGTGACGCTGGCGCGTGCATTGATCAGGGCAGCGGGTACGCACCATTCGCGGTAAGGCTTGTGTTCCTCGACCAACTCGAAGTCACCGAGGTCGACGTCGTTCGGGAACTCGACCCGTAGAACCTGGTCGCCTTGTGCGCCTTCGTTGATGTCCATTGGCGAATCGCCGAGCCATACGCCGGTCCGCTCGAAGTTGACGAACATATATGACCCGGTGGTGTCTCGGAATCCGTGACGGAGGATCGCCTCGGCTGCATCGGTGGTGTGGTAGCAGATCATGTTTTCCGTCTTACAGCGCCGTCATCCGCGCCCGGGTCGCAATCACCGATCGCTGCCAGATCGACGCGGTCCGATGCACGCGTTTGCGGTACTTGGTAGTGCCGCGAGTAGTCTCCGCGATTGAGAAGGTCGCGGAAATACGCGTCGCTGATCGCGACCGGGCTCAGTAGGACGAGGACCTGACCCACGATGGCCGAGCAGACGCGAAAGCACCCCAAACTGCGGCTGGGGCGCTTTGTCGTGTGGTCGGTGGTGGTACTGCTCGTCGCGCTGGTGGTCGTCAACCTGACCGTCGCTCGATTACCGGAAATGCCCCCAGCGGGCGGTAAGTATATCAGCCTGCACGGCAAGGAGATTCACTACTTCGAGCAGCCCGGACAGGGTGTGCCGGTCGTGATGATTCACGGTGAGCCCGGTTCCCACAAGGATTTCGACCCTGTCGTCGCCGAACTGCCCGGAGTGCACCTGATTTCGATCGACCGGCCAGGGTTCGGCTGGTCGAAGGGCGGGTGGCTGCCCTATCAGGAGCAGATCGACGTGGTCCACGAGTTACTGACTGCACTCAAGCTCGCTCCGGCGGTTCTCGTCGGGCACTCGTTCGGCGGCACGCTGGCCCTCGGTGTTGCGCGGCGATACCCGCAGGACGTCGCCAGCCTGATCCTGGTGGCGCCCGCGGCAGGGGGATTGCGGTCGAACACCATGGATGTGCTGCAGGCCCGCTTCATCCGGTTCAGTCAGTGGCCGGTGGTACGCACGGTCGTCGACGCAACCGTCGGCGACGTGATCAAGCGCTTCTCCGCGACGTCGGGCGCGGAGAACGCCTTCGCCCCCGAACCGGTCGATCCCGCTTTTGAGCAGCGGCTGCTGTCGGTGGGAATGACGCCGGGTAATCTCGACGCCTTGGCCTCCGACGAACTGGAGTTCAACGACACTTCGCGCTGGGTCGATGAGAACGTGTCACAGATCCGGGTGCCCTCGGTGATCGTCGGGGCGCTCGGCGATCAACTCGTCGATATCGACCATGTGCGGCGATTGGCGGAGACACTGCCGGGTACCGAGCTGATCACAGTCGACGGCAACCACGTGATTCCCTACACGCACCCCGACGTGGTGGCCACCCAAATCCGTCAGGCCGTCGCTACGGTCGTGAGCTAA
>JAVRPX010000076.1:0-12217 GCA_032161985.1 Mycobacterium sp. | reverse complement strand
CGGCGGGCCGGCATCCGTGGCAGGGCCCGGTGGCGGTCCTGGTTTCGCTCGGCTGCGCCGGTCTGCTGGTCCGGCACTGCGTACGTCGATTCGGTGGCGTCAACGGCGACGTGCTGGGCGCGGCAATCGAATTGACCACGACCATCGCCGCCGTCCTGCTGGCCGCGCTGTTACGGCTCTGACCGCTTAGCCCAGCCGTGACATCCAGCCGTGCGTGTCGGCGAAGGTGCCGCGCTGAATGCCGGTCAGCGTGTCGCGTAGCGCCATGGTGACCTCGCCCGGTTCGCCGTCGGCGATTGCGAACTCGCCATCGCCGTACTTGACGTGCGAGACGGGTGTGATGACAGCGGCCGTCCCGCAGGCGAACACTTCGGTGATCTCGCCCGCCGCGGCCTTCTTCTGCCACTCGTCGACGTCGATCTTGCGTTCCTCGACAGCGAATCCTGCGTCAGTTGCCAACTGCAACAACGAATCCCGGGTGATGCCGGGCAGCAGCGAGCCTGACAACTCTGGAGTGACCAGCCGTGCTGTGCCGCCGCTGCCGAACACGAAGAACAGGTTCATCCCGCCCATCTCTTCGACGTAGCGGCGTTCGATGGCGTCCAGCCACACCACCTGATCGCACCCATTCTCGGCGGCCTCGGCCTGCGCCAGCAGCGAGGCCGCGTAGTTGCCGCCGAACTTGGCAGCGCCGGTACCGCCCGGGCTGGCACGCACGTATTCCGTCGACAGCCACACGCTGACCGGCTTGATGCCGCGCGGGAAGTATGCGCCCGCGGGCGATCCGATGACCAGATAGCGGTATTCGTTTGCCGGCCGTACACCCAGCCCAGGCTCGGTGGCGAACACATACGGCCGCAGGTACAGCGACTCCTCGCCACCGGCAGGCGGCACCCAGGGCTCATCGACCGCAATCAGCTGGCGCAGTGACTCGATGAATGCCTCTTCGGCTAGCTCGGGGATGGCCAGCCTGCGCGACGAGGAACGCAGCCGCGCGGCGTTGGCCTCTGGTCGGAACGAGACGATGGAGCCGTCGGCCCACCGGTAGGCCTTGAGGCCCTCGAACACCTCTTGGGCGTAGTGCAGCACGATCGCGGACGGGTCCAGCTCGATCGGCCCGTACGGGATCACCCGCGCGTTGTGCCAGCCCTTGCCTTCGACGTAGTCGACCGAAACCATGTGATCGGTGTGATAGCGGCCGAATCCCGGATCGGCGAGGATCGACGCCCGTACCTCATCGCTCACCGGGTTCGCGTTGCGCTCAACCCTGAACTCGAGGGGGCCGTCAGTCATGCAGCGATTGTATATCCGCTCGCTACCGGGTTTTTGCCTCGATAAACGGCGGTTTGACGACTTCACATTCCACACCGCGACCGCGGACGTCCACCGAGACCGTTTGGCCGTCGGCGATGGCGGCGCCGTTGACGTCGGTGTCGATCAACGCCAGCGCTATGCCGACTCTCAAAGTCGGAGAAAAGGTTCCCGAGGTCGTCACACCGATCGGGGTGTCACCGTCGAGCACCGTGAGATTGGGCCGCAGCACCCCGCGACCAAGCGCCCGCAGCCCGCGCAGCACCCGTTTCGGGCCCGCCTCCTTCTCCGCGAGCAGCTCATCGCGTCCCCAGAACGCGTCCTTCTTCCACCCGATCGCCCACCCACAACGCGCCTGCAGTGGCGAGATGTCCAGCGACAATTCATGGCCGTGCAGCGGATAACCCATTTCGGTGCGCAGCGTGTCTCGTGCTCCCAGCCCCGCTAGCTCACCGCCAGCACTGCCGACGGCGTCGACGAGTGCGTCAAAAACCACACCGGCCCGGTCCCACGTCGGCAGCAGTTCGTAGCCGTGCTCGCCGGTGTAGCCGGTGCGGCACACCCGCACATCAACGCCGCCGAAATCGGCGTCCGCGTATCCCATGTAGTCCATGTCGGTCGGCAGGCCCAAGGCGCCGACGACTTCAGTCGATTTGGGTCCCTGCACGGCGAGCACAGCGTATGAGCGGTGTTCGTCGGTGATCGTCAGGCCCGAGGGTGCGCGCGCCTGTAGCGCCGCGACCACGGCGGCAGTGTTGGCGGCGTTGGGCACCAGGAAGATCTCGTCGTCGGAGACGTAGTAGGCGATCAGATCGTCGATGACGCCACCGGAATCGGTGCAGCACAACGTGTATTGCGCCTTACCCGGTCCGATGCGTCGAAGGTCGTTGGTGAGCGCCGAGTTGACGTACTCGGCGGCGCCGGGACCCCGCACCAGCGCCTTACCCAGATGGCTCACGTCGAACAGGCCGACGGCGGTGCGCGTCGCGATGTGTTCGCTGACCGTGCCTGCGTACGACACCGGCATCAGCCATCCGGAGAACTCCGCGAAACTCGCGCCGAGTTGACGATGGCGTTCCTCGAGGGGGCCGTGCAGGAGATCGGTTTCGCTCACGCCGAACAACCCTAATCGGTGCGTTGACGCTGGCAGACTCGGATGGTGGTCGATTTCGATGCGCTGGAAGCCGCTGGAATCGCCGACGCGCGTGGACGAGCCGGCCTGATCGACTACCTCGATAAGCTCGGCTTCACATCCGACGAGATGGTCGAGGCCGAGCGCCAAGGCCGGCTGTTCGGCCTCGCCGGTGACGCCCTGCAGCGGTCGGGCCGTCCGATCTACAGCCTGCGGACGGCCGCCGACGTGCTCGCCGTCCCGCTCGCCGACATCGAGCGGGCGTGGGCGGTGCTCGGGCTGACCGTGGCCAACCCCGACGACATCGCCCTGAGCCAGGCCGACGTCGACGGCCTGGCGACCTGGGTCGCGATGAGAGCGGTGATGAGCGATGACGGCGCGTACGGCTTGCTGCGGGTCCTCGGCGCGGCCATGGCCCGGCTGGCAGAGGCCGAGTCCGCGGTTGTTCGCGTCCGCTCGCCCGATCTACAGATGGGCCACTCCCATGACGAACTCATCACCGCGCAGGCGTACCGCGGCGTTGCGGAGTTCATTCCCCGCATCGGAGCGTTGATCGATGCTGTTCACCGCCATCACCTGAGCAGTGCCCGAACCCACTTCGAGGGCGTCATCCGCGACACGTCGGAGAGCGTCGTGTGCGGCATCGGCTTCGCGGATCTGTCGGGCTTCACCGCTCTGACACAGCAGCTCACACCCGCGGAGTTGTCGGCCCTGCTCAACGAGTTCAGCGCCACCGTCAGCGACGTGGTGCATGCCGATGGCGGCCGAGTGGTGAAGTTCATCGGCGACGAGGTGATGTGGGTGAGTTCGACGCCCGAACAACTGGCCAAGGCCGCGGTGGATCTCGTCGACCACCCGAAGGCGCGCGAGGCGCAGATGCAGGTCCGGGCCGGTCTCGACTACGGCACGGTGTTGGCCATCAACGGCGACTATTTCGGCAACGCGGTCAACCTCGCCGCGAGGCTCGTCGCCGCCGCGGAGCCCGGACGGATCCTCGCCACGTCGGCCGTCCGCGACGAACTGCCCGAGTGGCCCGCCGTCGTCCAGGAACCGTTGACGCTCAAGGGTTTCGATGATCCGGTGACGGCCTACGACCTGCACGGTGGCCACTGACCGGGCTTGAAGGAGTGCAGGTGGTCGATCTGGATGCGCTGGAAGCCGCCGGAATCGCCAACGTGCGAGAACGAACCGGCCTGATTGAGTATCTCGACAGTCTCGGGTTTACCACCGAAGAAATGGTCGAGGCCGAGCAACGCGGCCGTTTGTTCGGTCTCGCAGGTGACGCCATCAGACGGTCCGGCCGACCGACCTACAGCCTGCGGACCGCAGCCGAGTCACTCGGGCTGCCTCTGCACGACGTCGCACATTATTGGGCCATGCTCGACTTGCAGGAACCGTTGATACTCAAGGGTTTCGACGAGCCGGTGGCCGCCTACGACCTGCACCTTGCCCGCTGACAGCTAGGCTGGGCGCTCGTGAGCACTGCAAACGCCGGTTACCAGGCCCCCACCGTCACCGTCGCGTCGTCGCTGCCCAAGCGTGCCGGCGACACCGTGTTGATAGTCCCCGTGATCAGCGGGCAGGACGAGGACGCGACGGCGACCGTCGTCGCCAATCCGTTCCTCGACGCGGAGGCCGTCGGCGAGATCGAGGTCGCGCTCGAGGCTCTCGGCGCCAAAGGTGGCACCGAGCAGGTCACGCGGGTGGTGGCGCCGTCACTCCCGGTGGCCAGCGTGCTTGCGATCGGCCTCGGCAAGGGCCGAGACGAGTGGCCCGCCGACCTGATCCGCCGCGCCGCGGGGGTGGCCGCGCGCTCGCTCAACGGCACCGAGACCGTCATCACCACGCTGTCCGACATCGACCTCGAGGCCGCTGTCGAGGGGCTGATCCTCGGCGCCTACCGGTTCAGCGACTTCCGCAGCGACAAGACCGCGCCCAAGGACAAGGGTCTGCGCGAGATCACGGCGCTGACGGCCGACACCAAGGCGAAGACAAAAGCGGCGGCCGAGCGCGCGACGGCGATCGCGACCGCGGTGGCCACCGCGCGCGATCTGGTCAACACTCCCCCCTCGCACCTCTATCCCGCCGAATTCGCCAAGCGAGCAAAGGCTTTGGGCGAGGCGACGGGCCTCGAGATCGAGGTGCTCGACGACAAGGCCCTTGCCAAGGAGGGCTACGGCGGCGTGGTCGGCGTCGGCAAGGGCTCGTCGCGCCCGCCCCGGCTGGTCCGGCTGGCGCACCGCGGGGCGAAGAATAAGAAGGCAAAGAAGGTCGCGCTGGTCGGAAAGGGCATCACGTTCGACACCGGCGGCATCTCCATCAAGCCGGCGGCCAACATGCACCACATGACCTCCGACATGGGCGGTGCCGCCGCCGTGATCGCTACGGTGGTCCTGGCCGCCAAGCAACAGTTGCCGATCGACGTGATCGCCACCGTGCCGATGGCCGAGAACATGCCGTCGTCCACCGCGCAGCGGCCCGGCGACGTGCTCACCCAGTACGGCGGCATCACCGTCGAGGTACTCAACACCGACGCCGAGGGCCGCTTGATCCTGGCCGACGCGATCGTGCGGGCCTGCGAAGACGGGCCCGACTACCTCATTGAAACCTCGACACTGACCGGCGCGCAGACGGTGGCGCTCGGCGCTCGCACGCCAGGGGTGATGGGCAGCGATGAGTTCCGGGACCGCGTCGCCGAGATCTCCCAGGCCGTCGGTGAGAACGGCTGGCCGATGCCGCTGCCGGATGAGCTCAAGGACGACCTGAAGTCGACGGTGGCCGATCTGGCCAACGTCAGCGGCTCGCGCTATGCAGGCATGCTGGTCGCAGGCACGTACCTGCGCGAGTTCGTCGCCGACGGAGTGCAATGGACGCACATCGACATCGCAGGCCCGGCCTACAACACCGGCGGTCCGTGGGGCTACACCGGCAAGGGCGGCACCGGGGTGCCGACCCGCACGATGTTCGCGGTCCTAGAGGACATAGCCGTGAACGGCTGATTGAGCCTGAGCCGCGAACGGTTAGAGCACCTTGCCGCGCGCCGCACTGCGCATCGCCTGCGGCAGTAGGTGTGCCGCGCCGTAGACGAAGTACGCCTCCGGTGTCACGGGCCGGATCGGCTTGTTCTTCTTGACGGCCGACACGATCGCCTTTGCGACCTTGTCCGGACCGTATCTGCGTGCGGCGAAGGCCTTCTCGATCTGTGCGCGACGCGCCTCCACCTTGGCCTGCTTTCCGGCAGGCACGTCGAAGCGGGTGGTGTGCACGATGTTCGTGTCGATCACACCGGGGCATACCGTGGTCAGCCCGACGCCGGCCTGGTCCAGTTCGGCTCGCAGGCAGTCGCCGAACATGAACACCGCCGCTTTGCTTGTCGAGTAGGCGTTCATCGACTGCTGCGGTGAATACGCGGCCATCGACGCCACGTTGACGATGTGCCCGCCGGTGCCGCGCTCGACAAGTCGGCGGCCAAATGACCTGCAGCAGTTGACAACTCCGCCGAAGTTGATGTCAAGCACCCTGTCGAACTCCTCGCGTGGGGTATCGAGGAATAGCCCTGCCTGACCCACACCCGCATTGTTCACCACGATGTCGGGCACACCGTGAGTCACGCTGACCTCCTCCGCGAAGCGCTCAACCGCATCGGCGTCCGCGACGTCCAATGTGTAGGCGTGTGCGACGCCGCCGCGGGCGGCGATCTGGGCGGCGGTGTCCTTGACGGTGGCCGCGTCGATGTCGCTGATCACCACTTCGGCGCCCTCGCGGGCAAACGCCAGCGCGGTCTCGCGACCGATGCCGCTGCCGGCGCCAGTCACGGAAACCAGTGTGTCGCCGAAGTATTCGCGCGGACGACCGACCTGCGCGCGCAGCAGGGCCCGGCTTGCGGGTTTGTCTTCGAGGTGGTCGACGAGTTCGTGTACCGATTGCGCGATCGTCGGCGCGTGCGACATCGGCGACCAGTGGCCGGCCTTGATATCGCGCCGCCACAGCCGCGGCACCCAATTCTTGGTGTCGTCGTAGACGTAGGGCCGCACGAATGGGTCGCTGGTGTTGACGATGAGCTGCACCGGCACTTCGACGTAGTGGTCGCCCCTGGCCGAACCCACACTGCGGAAGTAGTTGGCGCCGTAGACCTTCAGGCTGTTAGCAGCGTCCGTCTTGTACGTATCCGAGTGATGCAGTTTCTCCGCAGGGATTCCGTCCCGCACCACGAGCGAACGTCGCAGAGCCCCGGCCAGGAAACGGCGCACGACGAGGGGCGCCACCACGGGGATGGAGAAGAACCCCATGTAAGAGAAGGAAAGGAACTGGCTCAGCGCACGCAGGAACAGTTTCGGACGGTACGGCCGCTTGAGATTGCCGATGATGAAGCGGTTGAGGTGGTCGGCGCTGGGCCCGGACACAGATGTGAACGACGCGACCCGATCATTGGCGCCGGGCCGGGACAGGTATTCCCACATGCCAGCCGATCCCCAGTCGTGCGCCAGCACGTGCACCGGCTGCCCGGGTGCCATCGCGTCGATGACCGCGGCGAAGTCGTCCGCATAACAGGCCATCGTGTAGGCCGAAACCGCTTTGGGCACAGAAGTCTTGCCGACCCCGCGGTTGTCGTACCGGATAAGCCGGAATCGGTCGGCCAGCAACGGGACAACGCCGTCCCATACGACATGCGAATCGGGCCAGCCGTGCACCATCACCAGCGTGGGGCCGTCGGGGTTGCCCTCCTCGTACACCGCAATGCGGACCCCGCCGCTGCTGTCGACGACTCCCTCGGTGATCTCCGTCATGGCACCTCCGCGCAATTAGTGGGACCGCTGGTACCGTATCAGCGGTCGTCGAGCTCCTCACGAAGGGCGCGTTCACGTTCGATTCGCCGACGAGCGTCGTAGTCCCGCATCCGCTGCGGATAACCGACCTTCTGTACGTCGTAGACCGGGATCTTGAGCCGTTCGCTCAGCCGCCGTGCCCCGGCGTCGCCCCCGGCCCGGCGGCGGGTCCACTCTCCGTCGCTTGCGACTAGGACGACCGTGACATCGGTGACGGTGGTTTTCGGCTCGACGAAGGCCTCCACACCGTTATGTTCGGCCACCCACTGATTTAGATAGCGCAGATCGGCTGCGGGGTCATGGCCGTCGGCTCCACGCGCTTTACGGCCGCCCCGAAACCTGTCGAACAGTCCCACCTGGGTTCGGCTCCTTCCCTCTCACCACTATCGATATTGCCAGAGCGGCGAGTCCCTGAGTCTGCGGCGAACTGCGCGAGCAGACATGACAGGATGGGAACCGACATTCGACCACCTGCGATTGATCGTTTCGAGGGAGCCCACGCACATGGCCATCTCCGTCCAAATGCCGGCACTCGGTGAGAGCGTCACAGAGGGGACCGTCACCCGCTGGCTCAAGCAAGAGGGCGACACGGTGGAACAGGATGAGCCGCTACTGGAGGTCTCCACCGACAAGGTCGACACCGAGATCCCGTCGCCGGCCGCGGGCGTGCTGAAGAAGATCGTCGCTCAGGAAGACGACACCGTTGAGGTGGGCGGCGAGCTGGCGGTGATCGGCGACTCCGGCGAGGATGGCGAGGCATCCGGCGGCCAGGCGCCGGCCGCCGAAGCGCCACCGGCCGAGGACGAGAAGCCCGCCGAGGAGCCCGCTGCGCAACCCGAACCGGCCGCCGAAGAGCAGGAGCCTGAGCCGGAGCCTGCGAAGGAATCCAAGCCTGCCGCGTCCTCTGGTACAGGCGAGGCCACCCCGGTGAAGATGCCAGAGCTGGGCGAGTCGGTCACCGAAGGGACCGTGACGCGGTGGCTGAAGAAGGTCGGCGACTCCGTCGAGGTCGACGAGCCGCTGGTCGAGGTGTCCACCGACAAGGTCGACACGGAGATCCCGTCGCCGGTGGCCGGCACGCTGCTGTCCATCACCGCCGAGGAGGACGACACAGTCGCCGTCGGTGGGGAGCTGGCCAAGATCGGCGAAGCGGGCGCCGAGGCGGCCGAAGCACCCCAGCCAAAGCCGGAACCAAAGCCCGAACCGGAACAACAAGCCGAGCCCGAACCCAAACCGGAGCCCAAACCCGCGCCCGCCACGGAGGCACCGTCCGGCGATGGCAGTCCGTATGTCACCCCGCTGGTGCGCAAACTCGCCGTCGAGAACAACGTCGACCTGGCGACGGTGAAGGGCACCGGTGTCGGCGGACGCATCCGCAAGCAGGACGTGATTGCCGCTGCGGAAGCCAAGAAGGCTCCTGCGCCCGAGCCTGCCAAAGAAGCGCCTGCCAAGGCGACGGCGGCAGCCGCCCCGACGCCAGCGCCCGCGCTGGCACACCTGCGCGGCACCACGCAGAAGGCAAGTCGGATTCGTCAGATCACCGCGAAGAAAACTCGCGAATCATTGCAGGCCACAGCGCAATTGACGCAAACTCACGAAGTCGACATGACCAAGATCGTGGCGCTGCGGGCCCGCGCGAAGAACAAGTTCGCCGAACGCGAAGGCGTCAACCTGACGTATCTGCCGTTCTTTGCCGTTGCGGTTGTCGACGCCCTCAAGGCGCACCCGAACGTCAACGCCAGCTACAACGAGGACACCAAGGAGATCACCTACTACGACGCAGAGCACATTGGCTTCGCGGTCGACACTGAGCAGGGCCTGCTCTCCCCGGTGGTCCACAACGCGGGCGACCTCTCGCTGGGCGGTCTGGCGCGGGCCATCGCGGACATCGCGGCACGTGCCCGGTCGGGCAACCTCAAGCCCGACGAGCTGTCCGGCGGCACGTTCACGATCACCAACATCGGCAGCCAGGGCGCACTGTTCGACACCCCGATCCTGGTACCGCCGCAGGCGGCGATGCTGGGCACTGGTGCGATCGTCAAGCGTCCCCGCGTGGTCGTCGACGACAACGGCAATGAGTCGATCGGCGTGCGGTCGGTGTGCTACCTGCCGCTGACCTACGACCACCGGCTGATCGACGGCGCCGATGCCGGCCGCTTCCTGACCACCATCAAGCGGCGGCTCGAAGAGGCCGCGTTCGAGGCCGACCTAGGTCTTTGAGGAAGGTCTTCACCCTCCCGTGTCCAATGCCGTCATCGCGATTGCGGGATCCTCAGGCCTCATCGGCTCGGCTTTGGTCTACGCATTGCGGGCCACTGACCGCCGGGTGCTACGGATCGTGCGCCGGGCTCCGTCGACCGCCGACGAGGTGTTCTGGAACCCCGACACAGGCGAGTTCGATGCGAGCGCGTTGGCTGGCGTCGACGCGGTGGTCAACCTGTGCGGCATCAACGTCGGCGAGAAGCGGTGGTCCGGTGCGTTCAAACAGCGCCTGCGAGACAGCCGCATCGACCCGACAGAGGTGCTGTCCTCCGCGGTAGTCGAGGCAGGCGTTCCAACGCTGATCAACGCAAGCGCGGTCGGCTACTACGGCGACACCGGTGGCCGCACCGCTGACGAAACCACAGCTGCCGGTGAAGGTTTCATGGCCCAGCTCTGCGAGGACTGGGAGGCCGCCACCTCGTTCGCGCAGCACGACGGCACCCGGGTGGTGCTGGTGCGCACTGGACTGGTGCTTTCGCCGTCCGGCGGGATTCTTGGCCGCATCAGGCCGCTGTTCTCGTTCGGGCTCGGCGCCCGGTTGGGCAATGGCCGCCAGTACATGCCATGGATCAGTCTCGAGGACGAGGTGCGGGCGCTGCTGTTCGCGATCTCGCACGACGATGTGTCGGGTCCGGTCAACCTGACCGGGCCTGCGCCGGTGACCAACGCCGAGTTCACCGCCGCGCTCGGCCGCACGGTGAACCGGCCCACCCCGTTGATCGTCCCGGGATTTGCGCTGCGCACCCTGCTCGGCGAGTTCGCCGAAGAAGGCCTGCTCGGTGGGCAACGCGCGATCCCGGCGGCGCTCGAGCGCTCAGGGTTTGTCTTCCACCACAACACCATCGGCGAGGCGCTGGCCTTCGCC
Organism: Mycobacterium sp.; assembly: GCA_032161985.1. GTDB lineage: Bacteria > Actinomycetota > Actinomycetes > Mycobacteriales > Mycobacteriaceae > Mycobacterium. The sequence continues at coordinate 1,821 of JAVRPX010000076.1, read as the reverse complement.
ACAGCACCCAAGGACATATGACGAGTACGGTCAGAGCCATGGCGGCATCCATCCGCTCGGCAGCAACGCCGATCGACGTGAGGCGGCTCGGCACCGTTGACTACCAGGCCGCCTGGCAGCTGCAGCGCGAGCTGGCCGATACCCGGGTCGCAGGCGGTCCGGACACCCTGCTGCTGCTGGAGCACCCGTCGGTGTACACCGCGGGTCGCCGCACATTGCCCGAGGAGCGCCCTGTTGACGACACCCTCGTCGTCGACACCGACCGCGGCGGCAAGATCACTTGGCACGGGCCGGGGCAGCTGGTCGGCTATCCGATCATCGGCCTGGCCGAGCCGCTCGATGTGGTGAATTTCGTTCGGCGCCTTGAGGAATCGATGATCAAGGCGTGCGCGGGGCTGGGTCTGGAAACCGGACGCGTCGAGGGTCGCTCCGGGGTGTGGGTACCACCCGACGGGCGGCGCCCGGCACGCAAGATCGCCGCAGTCGGCATCCGGGTGTCGCGCGCGACCACACTGCACGGCTTCGCGCTCAACTGCGACTGCGACCTCGCCGCGTTCTCGCGGATCGTGCCCTGCGGCATCGCCGACGCCGGTGTGACCTCGCTGACCGCCGAGCTGGGCCGTCGCGTTTCGGTGGAGGACGTGATCGACCGCATTGCTGACGCCGTGTGCGACGCGCTCGACGGCCGCCTGGTAGTAGCGTTGGCACAGTGACAGTCGCTCCAGAAGGTCGCAAACTCCTGCGTCTCGAGGTCCGCAATGCCGAGACGCCGATCGAGCGCAAGCCGCCGTGGATCAAGACCCGCGCCAAGATGGGCCCGGAATACACGGAGCTCAAGGCGCTGGTCCGGCGCGAGGGCCTGCACACCGTCTGCGAGGAAGCCGGCTGCCCGAACATCTTCGAGTGCTGGGAGGACCGCGAGGCAACCTTCCTGATCGGCGGCGAGCAGTGCACCCGCCGCTGCGACTTCTGCCAGATCGACACCGGCAAACCCGCCGAGCTCGATCGCGACGAACCCCGCCGCGTCGCCGAGAGCGTGCAGGCGATGGGGCTGCGTTACTCGACGGTCACCGGCGTGGCCCGCGACGACCTACCCGACGGTGGCGCATGGCTCTACGCGGAAACCGTGCGAGCCATCAAGGAGCTCAACCCGAACACCGGCGTCGAGTTGCTGATCCCCGACTTCAACGGCGAGCCGTCGCTGCTCGAGCAGGTCTTCGAGGCGCGCCCAGAAGTGTTGGCGCACAACGTCGAAACCGTGCCGCGCATCTTCAAGCGGATCCGCCCGGCGTTCCGCTACGACCGCAGCCTCGGGGTGCTCACCGCGGCGCGCGACTACGGCCTGGTCACCAAGTCCAACCTCATCCTCGGCATGGGTGAGACGCCCGAAGAGGTGCGCACCGCGCTGCGCGATCTCCACGACGCCGGCTGCGACATCGTCACCATCACGCAGTACTTGCGGCCATCGCTGCGTCACCACCCGGTCAAGCGGTGGGTCAAGCCCGAGGAGTTCGTCGAGCACGAGCAGTTCGCCCAGGGACTCGGCTTCGCCGGAGTGCTGGCCGGTCCCCTGGTTCGCTCCTCGTATCGCGCTGGACGGCTGTACGCCCAGGCCGCCCAGCGCGCTTCGTCCCGAACTTCGGGCTGAGTCCAGGGCCTATCCTGAACCAGTGACCTCTCTGACGGCTGAAGCCGACATCTTCGACTCCAACCGCAGACTCGTCTCGGCTGTGCTCCCGGTTGTCTCTCCGAGGCCGCCCGAAGGCCCGGCCCAGGCCCAATCCGAATCGTACGAGTGGGTGCCGACATCTAGCCGGCGCA
>JAVRPX010000075.1:0-3212 GCA_032161985.1 Mycobacterium sp. | reverse complement strand
GAGCAACGGAAACATCGCGAACTGCGGGAGGTCGAACCCGTACTTGTACAGGATTTCGGTTTCTTGGCCGCCCTCGGTGAGGTAGTTGACCCCTGGCTGTTGTGTCGGGAATTCCGCGGACATGTTCACTCCTTGTCGGGTCTACGCCACTGAAGCGCTGTGACGCTCACGCTAGGTCGGCTACCGGCCGGATTCATCGGCCGAATGATGCGAATCTGCAGGCGTGGCATGGGTCAAATGATGTAGAAGTCCTTTTCCGCTAGCTGTCGGCGGGCGTCGCGGGATCGACCACCCTGTTGGCGTAGGCCCACGAGACGGCGGCCGTCCGCGACGAGACGCCGAGCTTGTTGTAAATGTTGGCCAAATGGCGTCTGACCGTCTTCTCGCTGAGGAAGACCTGTTGGGCCACCTGCTTACTGGTCGCTCCGCAAGCGATGCGCGTGAGGATGTCGACTTCGCGTTTGGTAAGACCGCCAGGCGATGGCGTGGCCGGCTTCGGAACGGGCTCCACCCCCATTTGGCGGTAGATGCTTTCGGCGGTGGCGGTGTCCGCATGAGCGGCCTGGTGCTCGCCAAGTGCGGCATGCGCTTTCGCCATCCACTCGTAGACCTGGGCGGTTTCGTAGCGGCACTGCTGGGTTCGGTATTCACGCAGTGCCGTATGCAACGCGTCGAGCGCCGCACTGTGCTCTCCGCTCGCAACGAGGAGTGCGCCACGCGCGTGAGCTGCCCATGCCCGAAACCCCGGTGTCCCGAATTCAGTTGCGCCGCTTCCGAGCTCGCGGCAGAGCGTTTCGGCCTCATCTAGGCAGTCGCGCGCAAGCGCCATCTCGACCGCGGTGCGCAGCAGCCGTATACGACCGATGCGATCCTGCCAGCCGAGTGCCATCTGCAACGCGGTCCAGGCTGTGTCGCTGTCGCCCTGTTGGAACCGCACCAGTGCCTCGCCCGGCTGCGGGTCGGTGCCCATCTCGCGTGCGCGCGAGAACGCGGCAAGCGCACCGTCGAGATCGCCACGCAATCGGCGTATCTCTCCGAGTTGGTAGTACCCCTCCGCGGCGGCGAAGGTGTTGACCTCTTCGAGATTGCAGCTGGCGGCCGACAGCTTGTCCTCGAGGGTGCGATAGTCGTCGGTCGCGGCCCGCAACTGCAGCCGGTAAATCTCACATAGGCCGCCGTACGTCGGCGACGCTGCGACGTCTTCGGACCACCGCGTCATCGACTGCGTCCAGGCCCGCATGCGGGCCTGATCCGCCAGCCGGTGGCAGTGGTGAAGAACAAGGCAGTAGATGTCGCCTGCCCATTCGATGGGAACCTCGTCGGCAAGCACGGGCAGCATGGCCTCATCGATGAGCCCGAAGGCGTCTTTCACCCTGGATTCCCCGATGGCGACGAGCGCCTCGCTCACCAAACCGAGTGCCGTCACCACAGGAGCGTCGAGCCGGTCGGCCATCGCCCGCAGTTCCGCGACTTTCTGTGCAAGTCCATCCGCGTCTCCGACGATGTCGGCGATCCACGCATCGAGGTAGGCCAGATATGCGTGAGTCGCGCTCTCCGGTGCGCCGTCGAGCAGCCGGCGGGCGCGATTCATCCACCCTTGACCGATGTTCAGATCGCCGCGGGTCAACCAGGCGAGCGCGACCTCGACTGCCTTGGTCGCCGCCGCAGCGGGTTCTGCCCGGACCATCTCGGCGAAGACCTGCTCAGCGAAGCGAACCGATTCCTTGCACCGGCCCAGCCGCCACGCCGCGACCGCGAGCGCGTCCAAGTCATCAGGAGCCAGCGGCGCGGATTCTTGCGCTTGCGCGAAGCCGTCATAGCTGGCCTGCCAGTCCCGCCGGAGGTGCGCCTCGCGGGCAGCCCCCAGAATTTCCCTGCGCGTGTCGGTGTCGGTGTCCATGGCAGACCATGTCAACCGTAGCTGTCACGAACCGGGCGAGTGGCACAACACGTTGACGACATTGCCGGACTGATCGGCGAAGAAGAACCGGCGGACGCCCCATTCCTCGTCGCTCAGCGGATGGACGATCCGCAAGCCGGCATCGACCGCGGCCCGGTAGGCGGTGTCGACGTCGTCGACCTCGATCGAGACCGAGGGATTGACCGGGGCCGTCGCATCATGCGTCATCAGGCTGACCTGGTGGCACAGCTCGTCGTCGGCCAGCGTGACGATCCACCCGTGGTTCATCACCTCGCGCAGCCCGAGAACCCGCTCATATGCGTCGCGGGACGCCTCGATGTCCGGCACGGTGAGGACCGGCATCACCCGGCGGACGGTCATATCGCCGGACCCAGCAGGTCATCGGCGTCCTTGATCACGTAGCCGTAGCCCTGCTCGGCAAGGAAACGCTGCCGGTGCGCGGCGTACTCGGCGTCGAGGCTGTCGCGCGACACGACCGAATAGAAGATCGCGCCGCCACCATCGGCCTTAGGCCGCAGGAGCCGTCCCAGCCGCTGCGCCTCCTCCTGGCGCGAACCAAATGTGCCCGAAACCTGCACCGCCACATTGGCTTCCGGCAGATCGATGGAGAAGTTCGCGACCTTGGAGACCACCAGTGTCGAGATTTCGCCACGGCGGAAGGCGTCGTACAGCGATTCGCGTTCGGCGGTCTTCGTCGAACCCTGGATAACCGGGGCGTTCAGCTCCTCGCCCAGCTCATCGAGCTGATCCAGATACGCGCCGATCACCAGCACCTGATCGCCGGGGTGGCGGTCCAGGATCGACTTCACCACCGCGATCTTGGTGTGCACGGTCGAGCACAGTTTGTAGCGCTCGTCGGGTTCGGCAACGGCATAGAGCATGCGCTCGTTGTCGGTCATCGTCACCCGCACCTCGATGCACTCGGCAGGCGCGATCCAGCCCTGGGCTTCGATGTCCTTCCACGGTGCGTCGTAGCGCTTGGGGCCGATTAGCGAGAACACGTCGCCCTCGCGGCCGTCCTCGCGGATCAGCGTTGCGGTCAGCCCGAGCCGACGCCGCGACTGCAGGTCCGCGGTCATCCGGAACACCGGCGCGGGCAGCAGGTGCACCTCGTCGTAGATGATCAGCCCCCAGTCGCGGCTGTCGAACAGCTCGAGGTGCCGGTATTCACCCTTGGTGCGACGGGTGATCACCTGATAGGTGGCGATGGTCACCGGGCGGATTTCCTTTTTCTCCCCGGAGTATTCGCCGATCTCCTCTTCGGTGAGCGATGTGCGGTTGATGAGTTCGC
>JAVRPX010000074.1:0-4079 GCA_032161985.1 Mycobacterium sp. | reverse complement strand
TCGCGCACAGCAACATCGACGGCCTTGCCGGTCGGCGCCAGCACCAGAACGCGGCGCCTGCCGGCCCGGTGGGCGTGCCTGATGACACAATTGCGTTCGCCACCTTGAAAGAGGCTCGGGCCGCTGTGGCCAGGCGGAGGCGCCAATACAACCGTGGAATCGGTGACGACGACCCGAGTCTGTGGGACTAACCGAGGATGCACCGACAGGAACGGCTCCCAGTCCGCAGAGCGATAGTCGGCACCCGTCAACGACACGCAGCGTCCGCCAGTGAAACCCATTGAGACACAGGCGAATAACCGCCAACGATCGTTATCGGCCATCATCTGCCGTGAATCACAAGAGCCCAGTGGGGCACTCTCATAATCCGTTGGTCGCGGGTTCGAGCCCCGCCCGCCCCACTTCAGAGCCGACCGATAACGGGTGCGCCCACATCGGCACCCTCGGGCCGGGCGGCGGCGGGCAGCCGGCGATCGAGTGCCAGAAGGTCGACGATCCCGCGAACCGGCAGCAGTGGGTCACGATCCCCGACGTGGTGGTCGGCAACCCGTGCCCGACGTTCCCGCACGCTCTGCTCTCGGGGTTAACGTGCATACCGTGCATACCGTGCATGAGCAGGCATGACGTGCTACCTCTCCTTCGTGGGGGTCAAGTGGTTGACGGACCACGCGGTCGAAATTCGGTTCGCGGTTTCACGTCAGTCTTCAGGTACCGTCGCCGCGCTGCTGGGTGCGGGAGTGCCAGCCGAGTTTTGACAAGTGTGGCTTCGGATCGCGCTGTGAGTCCAACCCCCGCGTGTGCCAAGAGTGTGCCATGACGCGCAGAAACGACCCGTAAAACGGTGGACGCGGTGACACAGCTGGGACTCGCCACCAGGACATATCGACATCACTGGCACTCGCTGAGACGGTGGGGACGCTGCACGGCAGCTTTACACACCAGCGGTCGGCGGTTCGATACCGTCCGCGCCCACCGATCACTCCGGCGGAGCGAAGAACTCCAACGCGATGCCGTCCGGGTCGCGGAAGCTCAGGCCCGACCCGTAAGGGGCGTCCACGATTCCGCCGTGCTCGATCCCGAGGCTCGCCAGCCGCTCGACCCAGGTCTGCAGCTCGGCGCGACTCGCGCACCCGAATCCGACGTGGTCCAGCCCGGTGTTGAACTCGGTGAAGCTCTCATCGCCCGCTTCCCGGTCGTGCTGATGGATGCCGAACAGCGTGCCGTTGTCGAATACCCAGACCAGATGGCGGAAGCCCGCGTCGGTGTGCTCGTCGAGCGCCGGTTCGACACCGATCAGCGTTTGGTACCAAGGTCCGCTGACACCGAGGTCACGCACCGTGAGCGCGACATGGTTGAGGGCCGGGAAGGCCATCGTGGACTCCTCACTGTTTTCACATCACAACGATGTGCTGGATACGTCGCCGGGCGGCGCCCGGTTCACACGATTCGCCTGCCGCGGCGCGCGCGTGCCCGCATGTTGCGCAGATACAGCTCGTAGCCGAGGATCCACACGTCGCGCGGAATGACCCGGTCGGCCAGCCGCAGCGTCGTTAACAACCACTCGAACCTCCGTTGTTGACCGGCCGTCCACGAAAACCGCATTTGCGAGCGGAACTCGGCAGGCAGAAATCCTAACGTCGCGAACAGGTTGAAGGCGCCTGCAAGCAGTCGCAGGGGGGCGGGCAGAAACGCCATCGCGGCTACTCCGTGCAGATGCTCGCGCACCGGCGGGTCGATCCGAAGCTCATCTAGCGACCGCTTCCAGAACTCGTCGAACGCGGCGCGGTCCGGTGGCCACATGTCGTCACGGACCTGCAATGTGGTGCCCAGCTTCTTCGCATCCTGGTACACCGCATCGGCGGAGTCATCGTCGAGGGGCCCGTACAGAAACTCGTGTTGGTCGATGTAGTACCGGTACAGGCAGGCCGCCACCCACAGCTGCAGCCCAGGGTCGAATGCGTTGTAGGACACCGGACTTGAGTCTGTCGACCGGACCTGTGCGTGCACTCTGTCGATCTCACTGCGGATCAGTGCGCGATCCGCGTCAGTGCCGAGGGTGGCCGCAGCGAGATACGTGCCGGTGGTGCGGGCCCGCTTGAACGGGTGTTTGTACACGTTGCCGCTGTCCACCGGGCTCTCCAGCACCCCGTAGCCCACCGCAGGCCACGCCAGCTGCATGATCACGTTCGCCGCGGGCAGCAGAACTGCGGCGGGGTTCACCAAATCGACGACCCGGGTCGGGCGCGGCGGTGGACCCAGCCTCATGAACTCGAGTAGACCATTTGTGAGACGCTCCCGGGGTGTTTGCGCCAGCATGTCGGGGCCGAGTCGCGGGGATCGCGACCGGCTACTTCGCCGACCTGCTGTTCGGCGATCCGAGTCGCGGTCACCCGGTCGCGCTGTTCGGCAGCAGCGCAGCGGCTTTGGAGCGGCTGACCTACGCCGATTCCCGCCGAGCCGGTGCGCTGCACGCCGGTGCGCTGCTCGGGGCGCTCGGTGTACTGGGTGTCACCGTCGAGCGGGTAGCCGGGCGGCGCGGGCCGGGGTGGACGGCCGCGGCGACCGCAGCGGCGACGTTCGTAACGTTCGGCGGAACGTCTTTGAGCCGCACCGGCGACCAGATGGCCAGCCTGCTGGACGCCGGAGACGTCGCAGGCGGCCGGGGGCTGTTGCCGTCGCTGTGCGGACGCGATCCGGCCGCGCTCGACTCGGCCGGGATGGCACGGGCTGCGCTCGAATCGGTCGCCGAGAACACCTCTGACGCACACGTGGCGCCCGCATTGTGGGCCGCGGCAGGCGGGGTGCCCGCGGTGCTGGTGTACCGCGGTGCCAACACGCTGGACGCGATGATCGGCAATCGTTCGCCGCGCTATGCCCGATTCGGCTGGGCTGCAGCACGTTTCGATGATGCCGCCAACCTCGTCGCGGCTCGCGTGACGGCGCTGCTGGTGGCGGCGTGCGCACCGCTGGTCGGCGGATCGCCTACCGAAGCGCTGCGTTCATGGCGCCGCGACGCGGGCCGCCATCCCAGCCCGAACGCGGGCGTGGTGGAGGCGGCCTTCGCAGGAGCGCTTGGCGTGCGACTCGGCGGGCCGACGCAGTACGCACACGAGCTCGAGATCCGCCCGACGCTCGGTGACGGGCGTGCGCCCGAGGTCGCGGATCTCGCGCGGGCGGTGCGGCTGTCGCGAGCAGTGCAGGCCGCAGCCGCGGTTGTCGCGGTCTGCCTCAGCGCCGCCTGCCGTAGCGATCGGCGAGCTTCTGCTCGGTCGTGAGCGGGGCGCCTGCAACGTCCGACGCGGCGGCCTTTTCCCGCCTGCGCTGGCGAATCTCGGCGTAGACGAAGTAGCCCACCAGAATCGGGGCGATGATGCCGAACGCGATCCACTGGATGCCGTATGACAGGAACGGACCGGCATCGAGGTGGGGCAGCGCGATGACGCCGAGCCCGCCGGGCTGATCCTCGACGAGTTGAAGATACGAGCCTGCCAGCGGCATACCCACGACGGACGAGACCTGCGCGGTGCTGATCGAATACACCTGCTGCACTCCGTCCTGCCAGAACGGATCCTTTCCCTGCGCGACCGGTTCGGAGTCGCGCAGCCGCCCGGTGATCGTCACCGAGCCGGTCGGCGGCGGCGCGATCGTCGGCACCTTCGAGGCCTGCACGGGACGCACGTATCCGCGGTCGACCAACACCACGGGGCCGCCGTCGACGGCGAACGGCACCAGCACCTCGAACGCGGGATCACCGTCGACGACGCGGAGCCGGGCCAGCACCTGCGCGTCGGGCAGGTAGTGCCCTGTCGCCGTGACCCGCCGCCACTGAGCGTCCGGAGCCAAGGAATCCTGTTGCGGCAGAAAGGTTGTCAGCGGCATCGGGTCAGCGGTCAGCGAGTGCGAAATCTGGCCGTTTTCCCGCGACGTCTTGGTGTTCTTGCCCAGTTGCCAGGGCGCCAGCACGGTGAAGCACAGGTAGGCGAACGCGATCACCACGACGAACAGGGCCAGCCAGGCCGGCCGCAGCAGAAACGCCCAGCGCCGCATCAGCTCGCGATTCCCCGGCCGGCCAGCTGTTC
>JAVRPX010000073.1:0-2825 GCA_032161985.1 Mycobacterium sp. | reverse complement strand
TCTTGCGGTTGGAGGACGCCTCGCACGGCCAGCGCCCGCTCCCTCTCCGGAGCGTTTCCGAAACACCCCGCAACGGAGCTAAGGGGTTAAGGGGTTAAGGGGACTAAGCCCATGAGCTAAGGGAATAGGACCATAAAGAGGTGGTCATGGCGGCGGGCATCGCGGTCCTGAGCCGAAGGACTCCAGTCCGCAGTCAGTCCGCAGTAGCGTCGTTCGCGCTCAGACGTCGCCAACGGAATCAACCCCCTGATGTGGCGTTTCAAACGTTTTCAGCGCCGTCCTCGTCACCAAACTCGCTGGTGGTGTCGTTCGGGACGAAGAGGTCGTGGGTTCGAATCCCGCCACCCCGACTTAGAAGCTGTCAGCGACAGCAGTTCGGGTCGAGCACCGTGCACAGCGCCACCAGCGATTCCTGCCGGGCCCGGTGGTAGACGTTCATGCCGCGCCGCTCCGATTCCACGAGTCCCGCCCGCCGCAGCTGCGTGAGGTGATGACTGACCGTCGATTCGGTCAAGCCCACAGTGGCGGCGAGATCAGAACTGCACTCCTCACCGCCGGCGCTACCGAACAGCAGCGAGACCAATTTGACCCGCACCGGGTCGGCCAGCGCCTTGAGGCGCAGCGCGATCTCCAACGCCGCATCGTCGTCCAGCGGTCCGGCGGCGACGGGCGAGCAGCACACCGGAGCGGAAATGTCGACCATCGGCAGCGTCTTGGGCTTGCGATCCAGTCTGCCACAGGATGTTGACATATATCGAAAAGGTGGCAGCATCGGTCCCATCACAAGTTCGATATAAGTCTCACAGGTGCGGAGGTCGCCATGTCCCGTGTCCAGCTCGCCCTCAACGTCGACAACCTCGATGAAGCGGTGACGTTCTACTCCAAATTGTTCGACACACCGCCGGCCAAGCTGAAGGACGGCTACGCCAACTTCGCGATCGCCGACCCGGCACTGAAGCTCGTTCTGTTCGAGAATCCCGGTAAAGGCGGCACGATCAACCACCTCGGTGTCGAGGTCGAATCCAGCGAGACCGTGCACGACGAGATCGCGCGGCTGGCCGATGAGGGCATGTTCACCGAGGAAGAGATCGGCACCACGTGTTGCTTCGCCACCCAGGACAAGGTGTGGGTCACTGGACCCGGCGGGGAGAAGTGGGAGGTCTACGCGGTCCTCGCCGACTCCGAGTCGTTCGACGCCAGCCCTGAACCATGTTGCGCCGGCGGCTGCTAGCCGAATTCACCGGCTCGGCCCTGCTGGTTACCGTCGTGGTCGGCTCGGGAATCGCTGCGGCGCAACTGTCGCCGAGCGATGTCGGTTTGCAGCTACTCGAGAACTCGACGGCTACCGCTCTCGGCCTAGCAGTCTTGATCCTGTTGTTCGGACCCGTCTCCGGTGCGCACTTCAATCCCGTCGTATCGCTGATGGACTGGTGGCTAGGCCGGCGCTCCGGCACCGGAATGAGCGGTCCAGATCTGTTGGCCTACAGCATAGTTCAGGTCGTAGGCGGCATCGCAGGCGCGGTGTTGGCCAACATCATGTTCGACCGGCGGGTCATTGAACTGGCCATCAAAGACCGTGTGACCACAGGACATCTCGTCGGTGAAGTGGTTGCGACGGCGGGTCTTATCGCGTTGATATTCGGATTGGCTCGGACGGGCCGAATACCACTGTCGGCGGCCGCCGTCGGCGCCTACATCGGTGCGGCCTACTGGTTCACCAGTTCAACGTCATTCGCCAACCCCGCTGTCACGATTGGCCGAATGTTCTCCGACACGTTCGCGGGTATCGCGCCCAGCTCAGTACTACCGTTCATCGCCGCCCAGCTCGTCGGCGGCGTTGTCGGTGTGCTCGTCGCGCTCGCCCTTTATCCGGACGTCGCCAGGACCGCCGACGACGCCGTCGTACCCCACCGCACGAAAGCCATGGAGTGACATGGCAAAACCCACGGTGCTGTTCCTGTGCACCCACAATGCCGGCCGGTCCCAGATGGCCATGGGATTCTTCGGTCATCTGGCCGGCGACCAGGCGCACGCTTACTCCGGCGGATCAGAACCCGCCGAGCAGGTGAATCCGTCGGCGATCACCGCGATGGCCGAGAAGGGCATCGACATCGGCGCCGAACAACCGCAGCCGTGGACCAGCGCGATGGTCGAAGCAGCCGACGTCGTGGTCACCATGGGGTGCGGCGACACCTGTCCGGTGCTACCGGGACGCCGCTACGAAGAGTGGATCTTGCCCGACCCTGCGGGCCAGTCACTGGAGGCGGTGCGGCCGATTCGAGACGAGATCGAACAGCGCGTCCGCACGCTGCTGATTGAGTTAGGCGTCTTTGGCGACTAGGCGAAGATGCCGACGTTAGATGCGGGCTTCGGCTGGACCTTGGCGAACACCATGATCGAGCTCAGCTCGACCAGGCCCACCACCAGCAGTGGCCAGACCGCGCCTGCGGCCACGCTGACCAACAACGGATGGCCCGGCGGCGATTCGCCATCTGTCAGACGCCTACCCGCCGCATACGCGGCAAAAGTAACCGCCAACCAGCCGCAGATGTAAATCGCTATCAGCATGATGACCATGGCCCCCGCTTCGACCCGACAACGATGAAGAGTCGACTTCCCGAATAACTCTAGATCTAAACACCTCGCATGACACTAGGCTCGCGACGATGAAACCGGATTTCCGTGTGCATGAAAATTGTTTTGGTAATTGACGTCAGCGCGAAATACGGCTTCTCCCACCGCTGCCCGTTTCCCAAGCGCGGTGCCAAGGACATTCGTGGAGCCGACCATCGATCGGCGGGACCCTCGTCGCGCGTGCGCTCCGA
>JAVRPX010000072.1:0-3741 GCA_032161985.1 Mycobacterium sp. | reverse complement strand
ACCCACTTGCTTCACAAGGCCATTGACAACGGCCAAACCGCCGACGACCGCCGACGCCGACGATCCCAGCCCACGAGAGTGCGGTATGTCGTTGCGGCAGAGGACGTTAAGTCCGGGAGCAGTGACGCCCGTCGCCTGCAGCCCATGCTCGATTGCTTGCACCACCAAATGGGTCGCGTCAAGGGGAACCTGACCGGCGCCTTCACCCTCCACTTGGACGGTGAGGCCGGATTCGGTTGTTTCCACCACGATTTCGTCATAGAGGCTCAGCGCCAGGCCCAGACTGTCGAAACCGGGCCCGAGATTGGCGGTCGAAGCCGCCACGACGGAGGTGGCCGTCAGGCCGGCCGGAAGAGTCTGCGTCACCTCCCTAGACCAACCCCAGCTTCGCGACGACGGCCACAGGATCAACCGGCAGCGGAGTGACGGCGGGCATGCCCTTGAGCGCGGTGTCGGGATCCTTGAGCCCGTTGCCGGTCACCGTGCACACCACCGTCGAGCCCTTGGCCAGCCAGCCGTCCTCGATCGACTTCAGCAGGCCGGCGATGCTGGCCGCCGACGCGGGCTCCACGAATACGCCCTCGGTCCGCGCCACCAGGTGATACGCGGCAAGGATCTCCTCGTCGGTGGCGGCAACGAAACGGCCTTTGGACTGCTGCTGAGCCTCCACCGCAGAAGTCCACGAAGCCGGGGAGCCGATCCGGATCGCGGTGGCGATGGTCTCGGGGTGGCTCACCGGTTCACCGAGTACCAGCGGCGCAGCACCGGCGGCCTGGGTCCCCAGCATGCGGGGCAGTCGGTCCGAGAGGCCGTCACGGTGGTATTCGGTGTAACCCTTCCAGTACGCGGTGATATTGCCCGCGTTGCCGACGGGCAGGGAGTGCACGTCGGGCGCCGTGCCGAGCGCGTCGACGATCTCGAACGCCGCGGTCTTCTGCCCTTCGATGCGATACGGGTTGACGGAGTTGACCAGCGAGATAGTCGGGAAGTCGGTAGTGAGCTTGCGGGCCAGTTCCAGGCAGTCGTCGAAGTTGCCGTCGATCTGGATGATCTGCGCGCCGTGCATCACCGCCTGCGCGAGCTTGCCCATCGCGATCTTGCCCTGCGGGATCAGCACCGCGCAGGTGATCCCGGCGCGGGCCGCATACGCCGCGGCCGACGCCGACGTGTTCCCCGTTGACGCGCACAGCACGGCCTTCTGGCCGCGGGCCACCGCTTCGGTGACGGCCATCGTCATGCCGCGGTCCTTGAACGAGCCCGTCGGGTTGAGCCCTTCGACCTTGAGATGCACTGTACAGCCGGTGTATTCGGACAATCGCGGCGCTGATACCAGCGGGGTGCCCCCCTCGAGCAGGGTGATCGCCGTCCAACCGTCCTCGACAGGAAGCCGGTCGCGGTAGGCGGCGATCAGGCCGGGCCACGGCTGGTGAACGGCCGTACGCGGTGACGCGCTCATTCGCTGGTTCCCTCCATGCGAAGCACGCTGTTGACGCTTTGCACGACGTCGAGGTCGGCCAGCGCGGCGACGGTGTCCGACAACGCGGCGTCGGTTGCCTGATGGGTGACGACGACAATGCGGGCACCGCACCGCTGACCGCCCTCGTCGACCATGCCTTCCTGGCGGACCTCGGCGATGCTGACCTCGCGCTTGCCGAATTCGGCTGCGACAGCGGCCAACACGCCGGGCCGGTCGGCGACGTTCATGTTGACGTAGTAGCGGGTCGGGATGAACCCGATCGGCGAGATGGGCAGCTTGGCGTACTTCGACTCCCGCGGGCCCCTGCCGCCCTGCACGCGGTTGCGTGCGGCCATCACCAGGTCGCCCATCACCGCCGACGCCGTCGGTGCACCGCCGGCGCCCTGCCCGTAAAACATCAACCGGCCTGCGGCCTCGGCCTCAACGACCACCGCGTTGAAGGCGCCGTTGACCGCGGCCAGCGGATGATCCAGCGGCACCAGCGCCGGATAGACGCGGGCCGAAATCCGTTGTTGTCCTTCATCGTTGGTAAGTCGCTCGCAGATGGCCAGCAGCTTGATCGTGCAGCCAAGCGCACGCGCCGATGCGAAGTCCGCAGGCGTGACGTTGGTGATGCCCTCGCGGTAGACATCGTCGGCGGTAACGCGGGTGTGGAAGGCGATCGAGGCCAGAATCGCAGCCTTGGCGGCGGCGTCGTAGCCCTCGACGTCGGCGGTCGGGTCGGCTTCGGCGTAACCGAGGGCGCTCGCGTCGGCCAGTGCAGCGGCGTAATCGGCGCCAGTGCTGTCCATCTCCGAGAGGATGTAGTTGGTGGTGCCGTTGACGATCCCGGCCACCCGCAACACGCTGTCGCCTGCGAGTGACTGGGTGAGCGGCCGGATCACCGGGATGGCCCCGGCGACTGCGGCCTCGAAGTAGAGGTCGACGTGGGCGTGTTCGGCAGCCTGCGCCAACTCGCCGGTGGACACCGCCATCAATGCTTTGTTCGCGGTGACGACGGACTTGCCCTGCTCCAGCGCGGCAAGAATGGCCTTGCGCGCGGGTTCGACCGGCCCCATCAGTTCGACGACGATGTCGACGTCGTCGCGGGACACCAGCTCCTCGACGTTGTCCGTGAGCAGCCCGATCGGCACGCCACGGTCGTCGGCCACGCGGCGAACACCGATGCCGCGCAGCACGAGCGGCGCCCCGATGCGTGCCGTCAGGTCGGTGGCGCTTTCCTCGATGATGCGGACCACTTGACTGCCCACGTTGCCCAGTCCCAGCACCGCTACGCCTATCGGCTTGTCGTCGCCACTCATGGCTTACCTCACTTCCAGACTCAAAAGATCGTCGACCGTCTCCCGGCGCAGGATCAGGCGGGCCCGCCCGTCGCGCACGGCCACCACAGCGGGGCGGCCGATCAGGTTGTAACGGCTCGACATGGAATAGCAGTACGCGCCGGTTGCTGCGACGCCCAACAGGTCACCGGGCTTGATGTCGTCCGGCATCCATGCGTCGCGCACTACGATATCCCCACTCTCACAATGCTTTCCGACGACACGCGACAGCGCGGGCGGGGCGTCGCTGGTACGCGAGAGCAAGCGGGCGTCGTATTCGGCGCCGTACAGCGACGTGCGGATGTTGTCGCTCATCCCGCCGTCGACGCTGACGTAGCGGCGGTGCGTGCTCGTGCTGACGGCGACATCCTTGACGGTGCCGACCTGATACAGGGTGATGGTGCCGGGACCGGCAATGGCGCGACCCGGTTCGACCACGAGTCGGGGCGCGGGCAGGCCGACCGCGGCGGATTCGTTGCGGACGATGGCACCGAGCTTGGCTGCGAGGTCCTGCACGGGCGGCGGATCGTCTTGCGGCAGATACGAAATACCGAGTCCGCCGCCGAGGTCGATCGTCTCGAGTTGGCTTGTCTTGTCGACGCCGAACTCGGCGACGACGTCGCGCAGCAGGCCGATGACGCGGTGGGCAGCCAGTTCGAACCCGTCGACCTCGAAGATCTGCGAGCCGATGTGGCTGTGCAGACCGACGAGCCGCAGGTGGTCGGTGGCGAATACGCGCCGCACCGCGGCCATCGCCGCGCCGTTGGCGAGCGACAGACCGAACTTCTGGTCCTCGTGCGCGGTGGAGATGAACTCGTGGGTGTGGGCTTCGACGCCGACGGTAACCCGAACGAGAACATCCTGCACGACACCGGCAGCACCGGCGATCTCGTCGAGTCGTTCGATCTCGGTCATCGAGTCCAGCACGACGTGACCGACGCCGGA
>JAVRPX010000071.1:0-4022 GCA_032161985.1 Mycobacterium sp. | reverse complement strand
CCGCCGCGACCGTGGAAGAGCCGCAACCGGATTCCGGTCTTGCGCGCGGACTCGACCAGATCGAGCTCTGCGCGGTACAACGCCCAGTTGGCCGCCAGGTACCCGCCGTCCTTGTTGGAGTCGGAGTAGCCGAGCATCACTTCCTGGCTCTGCGCGCGTGCATCCACAACGGCGCGGTAGATCGGAAGGTCCAGCGCCGCTTCGAGAATCGACGAACCGCGCTGAAGGTCGTCGATCGTCTCGAATAGGGGCACGATGCCGACGGGTGCATAGGTTTCGGGGCCGGAAGCGTCGAGCAATCCCGCCTCCTTGAGGAGGATTGCCGCCTCGAGCATGTCTGAAACCGACTGGCACATCGAGATGATGTAGTTGGGTATCGCCTTGGGCCCGAACACGTCAACGGCGCGCGCGCCTGCGGCCACGATGTCCAGCTCTTTGCGTGCCAGCTCCGACAGCTCGGCGTCGCCCTTGACGAGCGGTCTGCGGGTAGCCAGTTCGGCGGCCAGCAGCTCGACGCGTTCCGGCTCGGGCAGCGACCGGTAATCGGGATGGACGCCCGCCCAGGCCAGCAGTTCGGCGACGACCTCCTCGTGCACATCGGAGTTCTGCCGAAGATCGAGGCCGGACAAATGAAAACCAAAGACATGGACGGCTTCCCGCAGCCGGGCCAGCCGGTCGTCAGCGAGCACCCCGCTGCCGTTGGCGCGCAGCGACCGATCGACGACATCGAGGTCGGCGAGCAGCTCGGCAGGCGTCAGGTAGCGCTCGAGGCCGAGGTCGAGCTCGTGTTCGGGCTGAATATCGAGGATCTCGGCCGCGGTTGCGGTCAGCCGTCCGTGGATGACCCGCACGGCGCGGCGGTACGGTTCGTCGGCGCGAGCCGGCTCGAGGCACTTGTCGGCCAAGGTCGCGAGCTCGTCGCTGACCGTCACCAGCCGCGCGGACATCGACAATTCCTCTTCCAGCGCGGTGATTTCGGCGAAGTAGTGCTCCAGCGCGGTGTACGACGCTCTGCCGGTGGCAAGCCGAACCACGTCGGCGGTGACGTTGGGGTTGCCGTCGCGATCGCCACCGATCCACGAACCGGGGCGCAGGATGGGCTCGTCCAGTAACTGCGCGTCCGGCCATCGGGCCTTCAGGGCCGTGCGGACCTCCGCGTTGACCTGCGGGATGACGTCCAAGAAGGCGGCCTGGTAGTACCGCAGCCCGGTCTCGATCTCGTCCTGAATCTTCAACCGCGACAACCGGATCAGTGCGGTCTGCCACAACGTCAGGATGTGGCGGCGCAATTCGCGTTCGATGTCGCGGCCATCGTCGGTCTGGGTGTGACCGTGCATGCGCAGTCGCATCAGCTCCGTGATGCGATGTTGGGTGTCGAAGATGGTACGGCGGCGGGTTTCCGTTGGGTGTGCGGTGATCACCGGCGAGACGAGCGCTCCGGTCAACGCATCGGCCACCGTCGCCGAATCCAGTTCGGCGGAGTCGAGTTTGAGGTAGGTGGCGGCGAGGCTGCTGTTCTGCGGTGGCTCGCCTGCCGCGACGTGCACGGCCCGGCGGCGTTCGCGGTGGATGTCCTCGGCGACGTTGGCCAGCAGGGCGAAGTGGGTGAAGGCGCGAATGACCGGGATGGCCCGATGGATGTCGATGCCGTCGAACATGCCTGCCAGCTCGGCGCGGTCGATTTCGGAGCGTCGCACCCGGAACGACTCGACACGCGCCCGCTCGACGAGGTCGAAAACCTCTTCGCCGTTCTGCTCCCGAACCGTATCTCCGAGGAGGGCGCCGAGCAGCCGGATATCCTCCCGCATCGGCTCGGTCGCCTCGCGTCCCACCTGGGTGCGCCGCACCGAACCGATCGGTGCCAGCGCGGTGTCGGAGACTTCGGCCATCACACAAGTATCGGCGCGGGCTTGACTCGGCGCATGGCGAGGACCGTAGCTGTGCGGAGTCGCGATCGGAGTCGGTGTCGCGCTCGTGCTCGGAGTCGTTGCTGTGGTGAGCGGGCCCACCGGAACGATCGGCGTGGGCGTGGGCTTGGCGCCCCCATCTTTTTGTCGCTGGTCATCGGTGTGAGCGCAGCGCTCAGATGCCAGCCGTCGTCGGTATCCGCTGACTGGGTGACGTCCGCGACGGGTAGGGGTCGGCCGCGGCCACCCCATGACCCAGGCAGAGCAGCGCAACGGCGACCGCGCCGGCGGGAAGGAGTCTGAGCACGCGCGCGGTGTTGTGTTGCTGCTGAAGGTTTCCTGGCACCGGACCATTGCTGACGGCAGGGCAGCCACCTAATTTGGACACATGATGAGTGCTGCCGGGCGGCGTTCACGTCGAGTAATCGCTGCCGGCTTCTTCGCAGCTTTGGTTGCGCTGGCACTCGGTTGTCCGGCCACCGCCGCCGCCGAACCGCCGGCCTGCCCGAAGAACACCGTCACTATCGGCAGTCAGGGCCAGGTGGTCAATGTGCCCCAGCACAGCCAGGTTTGTGACGACGATCCGACCGGGGGGTTGCTCGGCGACCTGCCGTTGGTGGGTAATCTGCCCGGACTGGGCGGCATCCTCTAGAACTACGCGGCGATAAGCATGATGACAATGATCAGCACACAGATCGAAATCAACGCGATCACCGCGCCGACCCCGGGATAGCGCTGCGGCGGAGGGCCCAATGCGCCACGGCTGAACGAGACATCGGCGCGCGGTATTCGAGCTCGACGAACTGGCCAGGAGCTACGTCGACCGTGCAATCCGCGCGTCCCGCGCGCCGGGGAAAGACGTACGGCGTGTGCACGTGCACCTGGTGTTGGCCCGGCGCGAGCGGCAGCGCGGCGCGGCCCAGCCCGCGACCGGCGTCTCGACGCCGTCAACCACGATCTTCGGCTTAGCGGCGCCAAAAAAGGGGGGTGAAAACGGCGGAGTACTGCATGGTGATCGCGATGCCCTCACGCTGCGCGGGGTATGGCTGATAGCCGAACTGCGGCGTGCTCATGGCCGTGTTAGCTGTATTTGATCAGCAATGCGACGCCGATGATCGACACCAGCCAGATGCCGACGACGAACAGTGTCAGTCGGTCGAGGTTCTTCTCCACAACGGTCGACCCAGAGAGGCTGGACTGAACACCTCCGCCGAACAGGGTGGACAGGCCGCCACCCTTGGCGCGGTGCAGCAGCACCAGGAGCACGACCAGCAGGCTGGTCACGATCAGGGTGATCTGCAGGGCCAATTCCATGGCCGCCAGATTACAGGCTCGCGCAGCCTACTCAGGGCAGGGGGCCACCGGCCGCGATGGCCGACAGCGTGGCGAACTGCTCGCCGTCCAGTGACGCCCCACCCACCAGCGCGCCGTCGACGTCCTCCTGCGCGACGATTTCGCCGACGTTCTTGGCGTTGACCGAGCCGCCGTAGAGCACCCGGATACCGGCCGCCAGCTGCGGTGACGCCAGCTTGCCCAACTCGTCGCGGATCGCCTTGCAGACCTCTTGCGCGTCGCCCGCGCTGGCCACCCTGCCGGTGCCGATCGCCCAGACCGGCTCGTAGGCGATCACTGAGTTGCCGATCTGCTCGGCGGACAGCCCGGCCAGCGAGCCGCGCAGCATCTCCACGTTGTGCTGGACGTGATTGCCCGCCTCGCGGATCTCAAGCTGTTCGCCGATGCAGATGATCGGGACGAGGCCGTGCCTGAACGCGGCCGCGGCCTTTGCGGCGACGAGCGCGTCGTCCTCGCAGTGATAGGTACGCCGCTCGGAGTGGCCGACGACGACGTAGGTGCAGCCCAGCTTGGCCAGGAACGCGCCGCTGATCTCGCCGGTGTAGGCGCCGGAATCGTGCTGCGATAGGTCCTGGGCGCCGTAGGTCAGCCGCAGCTTGTCACCGTCGACCAGGGTCTGCACGCTGCGCAGGTCGGTGAAGGGCGGCACCACCGCGACATCGACCTTGTCGAAGTACTTGTCCGGCAGCGAGAACGCGATCTTCTGGACCAGCGCGATCGCCTCGAAGTGGTTGAGGTTCATCTTCCAGTTGCCGGCGATCA
>JAVRPX010000070.1:0-9490 GCA_032161985.1 Mycobacterium sp. | reverse complement strand
CAATACAAGTCGCATTCGCTGGATCGCCACATTTCGCAGAACTGGCGGTTGTCGGGGCTTGCCGGGGAGTACATCACGCCGGTGCCGGCCCAGCAGCGGCTCGGGCCCCGCTGGTACACGGGCTCCGCGGACGCGATCTATCAGTCGCTGAATCTGATCTACGACGAGGATCCCGACTACATCGTCGTGTTCGGCGCCGATCACGTGTATCGCATGGATCCCGAGCAGATGCTCCACTTCCACATCGAGAGCGGCGCCGGGGCGACGGTCGCGGGGATCCGGGTGCCGCGCGCCGAGGCGACAGCGTTCGGCTGCATCGACGCCGACGACTCCGGCCGCATCCGCGAGTTCATCGAGAAGCCGGCCGACCCGCCCGGCACGCCCGACGACCCGGAGCAGACGTTCGCGTCGATGGGCAACTACATCTTCACGACGAAGGTGCTCATCGACGCCATCCGCGCCGACGCCGATGAGGATCGCTCCGATCACGACATGGGCGGCGACATCATCCCGCGGCTGGTGTCCGACGGCATGGCCGCTGTCTACGACTTCTCCAATAACGAGGTGCCCGGCGCGACCGAACGCGACCACGGCTACTGGCGCGACGTTGGGACACTCGACGCGTTTTACGACGCGCATATGGATCTGGTGTCGGTTCACCCGGTGTTCAACCTCTACAACAAGCGCTGGCCCATCCGGGGTGAGTCGGAGAACCTGGCGCCGGCGAAGTTCGTCAACGGCGGCTCGGCGCAGGAGTCGGTGGTGGGGGCCGGCAGCATCATTTCCGCTGCCTCGGTGCGCAATTCAGTGCTGTCGTCCAACGTCGTGGTTGATGACGGCGCGATCGTGGAGGGCAGCGTGCTCATGCCTGGGGTTCGGGTGGGCCGCGGTGCCGTGGTCCGCCACGCGATCCTGGACAAGAACGTCGTCGTGGGGCCGGGCGAAATGGTCGGCGTGGATCTGGAGAAGGACCGCGACCGGTTTGCCATCAGCGCCGGGGGAGTGGTCGCCGTCGGTAAGGGCGTCTGGGTCTAGCCGCTTTGCGCCGTGGCCGTGCGTCGTCGTCGACGCACGATCCGTATCACCGCCCATAGCAGCGCGAGCACGGCCACCAGCACCAGTACCGGCACCAGGATCGCCAGGAAGACCAGTCCGACGCTGGTGATGTCCTCGGCGGTGGACAGCACCGGTGCGGCCATCCCCGCGGTGGCGACATTGGCCGCGGGCCGCACCGTCGACTTGGTCAGCGACACCACCAGCGCCGTGACAACGCCGATGGCGACGAGAATCCACTGCCCCGACTGCGCGAACGCACCTGGGTCGGCAACCGCGGACGTCTGGGCCGCGGTGCCCGATCCGAACACGATGCCGCCTGCCGTCGGACGGACGAACGTCTGGACCGCGTCGTTGATGCTGTCGAGCGCGGGGATCTTGTCGGCGACGATCTCGACGACCAGTAGCACGGCGACGATCGTCATGACCCAGCCGTTCTCCAGCCAGGCCCAGCCGTGGGGCAGCGTCACCAAGTCGGTGAACCGCGACAGCAGGCCGAGCGCCAGCAGCGGGACGTAGGCGTTCAATCCCGCGGCAGTGGCCAGCCCGAAGCCGGTCAGCAGTTCCACATACGCAGTATGAGCGCAGGTCAGTCGAGGACGGCCAAACTGAGGCCGCTCAGGCGCGCCGGATCCGCGTCGATGTCGATCTCGGTGATCTTGTCGCCGACGACACTGAAGCGCAGCACCAGCGTCAGCTTTCCCTCGGGGGCGACGACGATGCCGACGGCGCCGTCCACCAATGCGGGCTCGGCGAACCGTGCGTTGGTCGAGAAGGCGCGCGCATTGGCGGCCACTGCCTGCGCCCCGCGGATCGTCGTAGGGGTACCGGCCGCAGTGGCGTCGACGTGCAACACCACGTCGCTGTCGAGCACCGCCAGCAACGCATCGAAGTCACCGTCGCGGGCCGCCGCGAGAAATGCGTCGACGAGTCGGCGCTGGCGCACCAAATCTGTTGCAGGATCTGGAGTCTTGCCACGCACGCGGCGTCGTGCCCGCGAGGCGAGTTGCGCGGCGGTGTTCTCCGAGCGGCCCACGATCGGCGCGATCTCGGCGTACGGAAGGTCGAACATGTCGTGCAGGACGAACGCGAGACGCTCGGCCGGCGACAGGGTCTGGAGGATGACTAGCAGCGCCACACCGATCGAATCGGCCAGCACCGCTTCCTGTTCCGGGTCGACGGCATCGGGTGCAGCGATGGCGTTCGCCTCGTCGAGTGGCTCCTCGGGCCGCGCGCTCCGAGCCCGCAGCATGTCAAGGCAGATGCGCGCAACGACCGTCGTCAACCAGCCGCGCGGATTGCGGACGTCGCCGACGTCGGCGCGGTCCATCCGCAACCACGCTTCCTGCACGGCATCGTCGGCCTCGGTCAGCGAACCCAGCATGCGGTAGGCGACCGCCCGCAGATGTGAGCGATGCTCTTCAAACGCTTCCCTGTGCACCTCGCCTCCTCCTGTCATGATCCGCTCGTCGGGGCCGTCATCTCTATGACGGATGAGTGCCCGTTGGCATGACAGGAAGGGATGACATGAGGACACTGCGGGCGGTTTTCTTTGTCCACGGACTGATCACGCTGGCCGGCGCGGTCGTGTTGACCGCGTTTCCGACCGCGATCCCCTCTGCGGTGGGGATCACGATCACCCGGCCTGACTTTCTCCTGGTCTATCTCGTCGCTGCGGCGGAACTCGCCGTAGCCGTGCTGTCGTTCGGCGCTACCCGCATCATCGACTGGGCGGCCCTGCGGCTCATCGTGACGACCCTGGTGGTGTTGCATTCGGCGAGCGGCGTCCTCGACATCGTCTACATGGCACTGACGGAGCCGAACGCCACGATGGTCTCGAACACGGTGTTGCGGTTCGCGGTGGTCGCGGTGTTCCTCATCGCGTGGTGGGCCGCCCGCCGTCACCAGACGTACGGCACCAACCGGTAGCGCACCTTCTCGGTGTACTCGTCGTAACCCGCGAGCTCGGCGCGCAGCGCCTTCTCCTCATCGATGATCCGGTAGGCGAACACCGCGACCGCGGGTGCCACAGTGACCAGACCCCAATAGGAGTCGAGAGCCAGGGGCATACCCACAATCATCAGAGACGCGAACGCATACATCGGATGGCGGACAACGCTATAGAGCCCCGTGTAGATCACCGGCTGTTGCGCCTCTACGGTGATGGTCGCGGCGGCGTACTCGTTCTGATTCACGACCATGAGCGCCATGCCGAGCCCGGCCGCAACGAGGATGTTGCCGACCACCACGATCGGTATCGGCACCTGCGACCACCCGAATCGGTGATCCAAGGCGCTGACGACGCATACCGCGATCACGGTCGCGACGATGCCGACCGTTGCCACCTTCTGCGCTGGCCTAGTCTCGGCCATCGGCCCCGACCGCATACGACGCCGCAGCACCTCAGGCTTGCGCAGCCCCCAGTACACGGTGGGGCCGGTCGACATCACCGCGAAGACCGCGATGAAAACCCAAGCCTCCCAATAGCGGAAGGTGCCGGCCGGGCCGAAGAGGAACACGCCGAAGAAAACCAGTCCCGACAGGGTGGCGGCGACGGCTTGAATAAAGAGCTTCATACCCGTTGCTCCTTCACCAGACGCCTGGCACCAGTCGGTAGTGCACCCGCTGCTCGTAATCGCTGTAACCCTTGAGCTCCATTGCCAGCACCTTCTCCTCGTCGAGAATTCGGGTGGCGAGCACGGCCAAGCCAGGGATCACGAACAGCAGTCCCCAATACGACCCGAGCGCCAGTGGGACGCCGATCATCATCACGACATTGCCGAAGTACATCGGGTGGCGGACAACGGAGTACACGCCCGTCGACACCACCTTCTGATCGGACTCGACATTGATATTCGCGGCTGCATATCCGTTTTGGATCGTCGTGATCATCGCGATGAGAAGCCCGACACCGACCAGTACGTCGCCGACTACGGAGACTGCCGCGGGCACCGACGACCAGCCGAACCGAAAGTCCAATGCGCTCACCACGATCATCGCTCCCATCGAGAGGAACGCAAAGGTGATGATGATCTTCTGCAATGGACGCGTCTCCGCAGCAGGCCCCGCCTGCATCCTCCGCTTGAGTGCCGCCGGATTCGTCGCGGCCAGGTAGATGCTGGGGATCATCGTCGCGGCCGCGAACACCGCGATAAACGCCCAGCCCCGCCAGTAGTCGAAGGTCCCGGCCGGCCAGAACACCATCAGCAGGAAAGCGGCGAAGCCAATGATGCTCGTTGTTGCTGACTGAAGCGCTGTCTTCATGGTTCCTCCTTCACCACACGCCCGGCACCAAACGGGAATGCACCATCTCGGCGTACTCCCGGTATCCGTGGAGTTCTTCGGTGAGCGCCTTCTCCTCGTCGAAGATGCGAATTGCGAACAGGACCGCGTCGATCGGCACGATGACAAGCGCCCAGTAGGAACCGAGTGCAAGCGGGACTCCGACTAGCATGACGAGCACACCGAAGTACATCGGATGCCGCACCAGGCTGTACAGACCAGTTGACACCACGGTCTGATCCGTCTCAACCGTGATATTGGCTGCGGCATAGCTGTTTTGGGCGACCACGAGCATGCCGATGCCGAGCCCGGCCGCCGCGATCACGTTCCCGATGAACACCAGTGCCGTCGGGACGTCGGACCAGCCGAACCGATGGTCGAGCGCCGAGACGACAAGTAGGGCAAAGAACGCCAGCACCACGCCTGCGCTGACGATTTTCTGCACGGGTCTCGATTCATGCTGGGGCCCTGCATTCATCCGCCGACGCAGCACTTCGGGATTCCGCACTCCGGCGTAGGCGGTGAAGATCACCGACAAGCCGACGAACATGCCGAAGAAGACCCATGCCTGCCAGTAGTGGATCGTCCCCGCCGGCCAGAACAACGTCACCGCGATCAGCGCCAGGCCAAGCACGGAAGTCGTTGCTACTTGAAATGCGGCCTTCATGAGACCTTTCCTCTATAGCGCGTCGCGGCGGCGATAAATCCAGCCGGCGCAAAGTGTCAGTGCCGCGGCGATGACCGCCATGACCGTCAGCGCGACGACGGGGTAGTCCATCGGAGCTGTCGTGCGGCCGACCGGCGACAGGTCGAGCAGCCAGCGCGGTAACCGAAGCAGAGCTCCGAGATACAGCGATGTGATGACCAATGTGACTGCGAGCCAACCGATCCACGAACTCCGGAGGGCGACGGCCAGGGCCGTGATGCCGGCGATGACTGCCATGGCGGGCACATAGGCCAACCCGGCCAACGTGAGGCGCGCGATGGTCTGCGGTTTGCCGACAGTGATTCCCGCGCCAAGGCCGTTGCCCAGCCCGGCGAAGAACATCAGCACCACCGATCCGACCAATGCGGCCGCCACCGCCGTCAGCAGCCACCGCCACCGCGACACCGCGCCAGCCAACACGGCTTCGCCAAGGCCCGATTGCTCGTCGGAGTACACACGTAGGACGGCGCTGACGACGTACGCGGTCGCGGCGGCCGCCAGGAACTGCGTCATGGTCGTGTAGACCCCGTCGTTGCCCTGGGTGGCGAGTACGCGGGCGAGTAGTTCGTTGGTCTTCGCCGCGTCGAGCAACGACTTGGTCATCGAGCCAAATGCCAAGCCAGCCAGGAACAGTCCGACTGTCCAGCCGATGGTCTGGCCCCGCTGCAGCGTGAGGTGCAGGCCGAACACGTCCGTAATCGGACGCGCGTTCGGCTTCTCACCGGAAGACGGGATATTGCCGTCGTCGTACTGCCGTCTGCTTTCCAAGAACGCCGCCAGCGCCATCAGCCCGACCGCGAGTGCCACCAGCAGAGCGAAAGGCCACCAGCGCAGGTCGACGAACGCGCGCATCTGCTGCGCCCAGGCGATGGGGGAGAACCAACTCAACGCGCTGCCGGAGTTGTTGATGACGTCACCGACGCCGCGCACCAGCACGGCCACCGCCAGCGCGGCCATCGCCGCTCCGGTCGCGGTCCGCGCCTGACGCCACAGCTGCGCCGTGACTGCGGCCGCCGCGCCGAACACCATGGCCACCCCGGTGATGCCGAGGCACATCGCCGCGGTGTCGACGATCGCGAAGCCGGTCGCCGACATCGCCAGCGTCATCGTCACGGCAAGAACGGCGTTCACTCCGCCGACGAGAATCAGCGCGGCATACGTGCGGGCGTACCGGCCGACAACCGATGACAACACGAGCTCGGCCACGCCGCTTTCCTCCTCGGCACGGGTGTGCCGGATGACGGTGCTGATGGCGAGGATCGATGCCGCGACGATGAGCGTGAGCATCAGCTCGTTGGCCATCATCGCGCCGAGGTCGGTTTCGTTGCCGCCAAACATGGGCCCGCCCAATATCATTCCTGCGGGGGTCTTGAGCAGGTTCACCCGCGCCAGCCGTTGTGGCTCTTCTGGATAGGCCAGTTTGACCGCGTTGGGGGCGTAGACCATCATCAGCGTCAGGACCGCGATCCACACGGACAGTCGAACCCGGTCGCGGCGCAGCGCGAGCCGAAGCAGGCTGGGAACACCGGTGAACGGCGATCCTGGCTGGGCCGCTTCGTGCCGCCCGGTGTGGGGCGCGACAGTAACCGTGGTCATCGAGTCACTCCCTGGTACTCGCGTAGGAACAGATCCTCCAGCGATGCCGGTGTCACGGTGAGCTCGTCGATGCCGAGTTCTGTGAGGTGCTCCATGGTGAAGTCCAGGTCGTTGCGGTCCACCGAGAACCGGGCGTAACCGTCGTGGCTACTGAAGTCGTGCACGTACGGAACCTGTTGCAGTGCACGGGCATCATCGCGAGTACGCACGGCGATGGTGGTGCGCATCAGGTGCCGCAGCTGCTCGAGCGTGCCCGATTTGACTGCACGGCCTGCGCGGATGATGGTGACGTTGTCGCAGAGTTTCTCCACCTCGGCGAGGATGTGGCTGGAGAGCAGCACCGCGGCACCGCGGTCGGCGACCTCTTCGACACAGGTCTGAAACGCCTTCTCCATCAACGGGTCCAGGCCCGAGGTCGGCTCGTCGAGGATGTAAAGCTCGGCGTTGGTGGAGAACGCGGCCACGATGGCCACCTTCTGCCGATTGCCCTTCGAATAGGTGCGCGCCTTCTTGTGCGGGTCGAGTTCGAATCGCTCGATCAGCTGGTCGCGGCGTCGGGTATCGACTCCGTTGCCACGCAGGCGGGCCAGAAAGTCGATGGCCTGGAGGCCGGTCAGGTTAGGCCACAGCGTCACATCGCCGGGTACGTAGGCGATACGCCTGTGCAACGAAACCGCATCGCGCCAGGGATCGCCGCCGAGCAGCCGGACGGTTCCGCTGTCGGCGCGAAGCAGACCGAGCAGCACTCGGATGGTGGTGGACTTGCCAGCGCCATTCGGCCCGAGAAATCCCGCGATATCGCCCGCAGCGACGGTCAAGTCGAGGCCGTCGAGTGCCTTGGTACGGCCGAAAGACATGGACAGATCCCGGATTTCGACAGCGAGCTGCGACCGCTCGCCTACGTTAGCCCGCTGCAGAGGCCCGGTTGCTTGAGCCGTCATCGCCTTCGTCTCCTTGAGTTGTGGTGAACGGGATGCCTTTTTCGCGCGTCTCAAGGAATGCGTCGTACATCGTCGAGTCGGCCATCAGACCTTCGGTGTAGAGCTCGAGGGCAGGCAGCACCATTTCTTCGCCGTAGTCGCGCAGGACGGCGCGCAGATCAGTTGGGTTGTCGTGCATTTGTAAATACATCAGGAAGCCGCCGCCGCTGGACATGCCCAGGTACTTGGCGCGGGCCCGCGGGTCGCGGCTCGGCTTGAGCAGGCCGTTGCGCACGCCCTCCTCCAGGTACTCCTCGGCGTTGTCAATCATCCTCTGCCACATCATCTTTGCCAGGTCGCTGCCCGACTGCATGCTGCGCACAAGGTAGGCCATCAACGGCGCATACGACTCGATCGCTGCCATCTGGGCGAACCAGTCCGCAGGATCCTTGGTCTGCAACGACGCCGACTTGCCGGTGCGGATCTCCTCGGCGATGTAGTCGTCGCACGCCTTCCGCAGGGCCTCCTTGGATCCGAAGTGATGGATCACCAGCGCGGCGGACACTCCGGCGGCCTCGGCGATGCTCCGAAGTCCGACGTTGAACCCCTGCTCGCCCCACTGCTCGATCGCGGCATCGCGGATCCGGGCGATGGCCGTTCGATCGTCTGACGCTGAACGCATGTTTAGTACACTAAACACGCGTTCAGCGGATGGTCAAGCAACCACCCCGTCAGAGATCCGTCAAAATCTCGCCGAGCTCGGCAGAAAAGGTTCAGTCGCGGGCAGCGGCGAGCAGGCCGTCGCCCAGCGGGACGAGCACCGGGGTGAGCCGGTCGTCCTCGGCGATCAGCCGCGCCGCCTCGCGCACGGCGCTGACCTCAGCATCGTTGGCGTTCGCATCGCCGGCACGCCCGCCCAGTGCAGCCCGATGCACGATGATCGCGCCACCGGCCCGTAGCAGCCGCACCCCTTCGACGACGTACTGCGGCTGGTCGATCGGATCGCCGTCGATGAACACCAGGTCGTAGGAATCGTCGGCCAGCCGGGTGAGCACTTCCTGCGCGCGCCCGCTGATCAACCGGGTCCGCGACTGCCCCACACCGGCCTCCGTGAACGCCTGCTTGGCCAGGCGCTGATGCTCGGGTTCGACGTCGATCGTGGTGAGCACCCCGTCGTCGCGCATGCCTGAGAGCAACCACAACCCGCTGACACCCGCGCCAGTGCCGACCTCAACGACCGCCTTGGCGCCGGTCAGTTTGGCCAGCACACACAGCAGGGCTCCGACGGCAGGAGTGACCGCCCCCGCGCCGATGTCGACGGCACGCTCACGGGCGCCAGCGACGATCGCGTCTTCGGAGATCGAACCCTCGGCATGCGTGACGATCGACTCGGCGCGGCTCGGCTGCGCACCCGTCGGGTCGCCGGTGCTGGCCATGCCCGCAGCGTAGAGCTAACCGATGTACGCCGCACCGCGACACGCCCGCGCTCGAGCGCCAGAATCACACCTCGAAGAAACCTGTTTTCCCTGGTCGAAAAATGGGTACCGATCATTCTCAGGAAATGTTCAGTTTGCTCATATGCCAACCACACCCGGGTCGGAGACGGTTACTCGCATGGAACACGGCGGACGCTGGCGTTACGGGAATAACCATGTGGACGCGCGTGTTCCCGTCGACATCGAGTCGTCGATGCCGGATGGCGGCTCTGACCAGGAGGATCTGACGACCACAACACAAATCGTTCCCGCCGCTCCGGTGTCCATGGCACACATCGAGCAGTACACCGACGGGGATTGGGTAGAGCCGTCCGACGAATTGAGCGGCACCGCGGTGTTCGATGCCACCGGCGACAAGACCACCATGCCGTCCTGGGACGAGCTGGTGCGTCAGCATGCCGACCGGGTGTACCGGCTGGCCTACCGGCTGTCCGGCA
>JAVRPX010000069.1:0-9439 GCA_032161985.1 Mycobacterium sp. | reverse complement strand
CGGTGTGGCGCTGGCCGGGCAACCGTCATGAGGCTGCACGAGACCTGCACCACCGATCAGGCGGCGCCGCAGTTCGATCACGAATGGCAGCGCAGAGCTTTCGGATTGGCGCTCGCGCTGTCCGAGTTCCGTCATTACCCGTGGAGCGAATTCCAGGAAACCCTGATCGCGACGATCGGGGAGTGGGAGAGCACCCCGGAAACCGAACGCGGGCAGTGGGAGTACTACGACCACTGGGACGCCACCCTCGAGAAGCTTGACGACCGCCACCAACTACTGACCGCGCCGGTGCTGACCGACGCGGGCGACCACGCTCTGCCCGTCGCGCACGACCACGACCACTAGCCCGCCGACCTTGCGAGGAATTCCGATGAGTAATGCCAACGCCGTTCGCGCCGTCCCCCGCCTCAACCTGAGAGCGACGGCGGCGATCTTGGCCACGCCGGCTCGACTGACCGCGATCACGATGCTCGCGCTGATCGCCTACTACTTCGTCGGATACGACCAGGGAGCAGTGTCGGTGTTCGGTTCGGACACCCACATCCACGAGTTCCTACACGACGCCCGGCACCTTCTGGGATTCCCATGCCATTGACTCGCGAAATACCCTCTGCGATCCGCTATCTCGTCCCCGGCGCGGTCGCGGGAATCGTGTCATTCGCCTTCAGTCGTGTGATGATCGAACCGTTGATCGGTGCCGCGGTGGACTACGAGGGTGCGCGCGAGCACGCCGAGTCGCAACTTGCCGGCGGTGCTCACCAACACGGGCACGAGCTGTTCACCCGGGCGGTTCAAGAAAACGTCGGCGCTGCTGTCGGCGTCGTCGTATTCGGCATCGTCATGGGCGTCCTGTTCGCAGTCGCCTACGCCGCGATTCGCGCGGTGCTGGAGCGCCGCCGCCTCACGCCAGACCCGACCAGTCTGGCGTTGTTGCTCTCCGCGGGTATGTTCGTGGCCATTGTTTTGATACCGAGTCTGAAGTATCCGGCGAACCCGCCCACTGTGGGGCTGGAAGACACTGTGGGAGCACGCAGTTCGTCGTTCCTGGCGATCACGGTGATCTCCGTCGTGGGAGCATGCGTCGCGGTGGCCGCCGGGCTGGCCTGGTCGCGCCGGTGGGGTAGATGGCGGGCCAGTGCTCTTGCGGTCGGCGGCTATGTCGCGGTGATGCTGTGCGCGATGGTGTTGCTACCCAGCTTTCACGAAGTTCCCGGCCCGCTGAGCGGGCCTGACGGCCTCGTGCTCGACGGCTTTCCCGCTGAGGTGCTGGCCGAATTCCGGCTGTATTCGCTGGTGAACCACGCCTTGATGTGGTTGGTTGTCGGCGTAACTTGGGCGTGCCTCGCAGCTTTGCCGCGGGTGTCGGCGAAGGACCGCGGATCGGTACGAGCCAGGATCTCATTGAGTAGTTCCGCGTGAGCGGTGCTGAGAAAACTGAAGCGGCGCCTCGATCACGCCAAGGCAGTTGAAATCGTCGAGGACCTGACAGTGATGAGCAACAACGATCGCCCCGGCCATAGTTACATCGATATCTCTACGCCCACGAACACGCTCGTTCTCGCGCGCGACGAGTACGTACGCGTCGTCCCCCCGTCATAGCTGCTGCGCCGAACCTGTGGAAGGCGGGGAAGCCTCTCGTGTCAGGCCGATGCAGACTCCGGAAAGGCAGCGCCGACCCGCGACCGCAGATCGCCGCGGACTCACCGGGGACCCTTTTGGACTGCCCACCTCTCAGCGACAACCCACTGACCTGCGCTGACGACGAACCGTTGTCGCTGACCGTTGGACTCTCGGTGCGGCCGTGACCTGCGTAAACGTGGTTGTCGCTCGAAGCGGGCATTAGGAACACCCCTTGGCGCCGGCCATCCCACCGCGCTCGCGAGCCTCGTCGTCACCGCCCCGCCATCCACGCCAGGAACTCGTCGGCAGTGAACAGCGGCTTGCCGTACTCGAGCGCCTTGCGCGCTTTCCCCGACTGGCTGCCCGCCTCGGCCGTGACCAACACTTCGCACCGCGTCTTCGACACCGTCTTGACCGGTCTCAGCCCCGCCGACACCGCCAACCGCTCCATCTCCCAGCGCTCAACAACCCGTCCCGCACTGTCCTGCGCCGTCCCCGTGAAACAGATCCGCGCCCCCGACACCAGCACGTCGCCGATATCGTCGCGCTCCAAAAACACTGAGTCCGAGACGATCTCGACGCCCAACACCGCGGAAGCTTGCCGCAACCGCGTCACCGCCTCTGCAGGAAGCTGGGTCCGCGAAGCCGCCGCCCGCAACTGATCGGCCACCGACTGCCGCGCCGCCGCATCCCATGACGTATCAGGACCGTCAGCCTGCGCCGCGGAACCCAACAGCACTGCGCTGACGTCTCGGCTCACCCGCAGCAGCGCCGACAGCCCCGGCAGGTGATCGGACGCAGGAGTCGGCACCGACGAGTCCCGGCTGACCAGCAGACCCGAAATCGACTCTGCCGGTTCGGGTTCCTCGAACGGCGACGACCCGTCCTCCGAATCGGCGCCGCCGTGCGCCTTCAACGCCGACTGCGCCCGCTCCAGCGCCGTTGCGCCCGATTCCCGCAGTCCGCGTAGCTCCACGCCCAGCGGCATCGCCGTCACATAGCCCAGCCGCTTCAACTCGAAGTCGATCAAACCCAGCGTCTCGTCCACACCGACACCGACAGGTGTGCAACCCGCCAGCATCGGCGCGATCACCGCCCACGCCTCCCTCAGCGTCGGGGCCCACAACACGTCAGAGACGTTGATCCCAAACGCCTTTCGTGCATCGGCGAGATCACGCTGGGGATTGACCAGGGTCGTCACTGCCGTCCCGTCGTCGAACGCCACCGCCAGCTCCACCGGACGCGGCCGCGACATCCGGCCCTCATCACCGACCGTCAGCATTCCGATCGCGCAATACCGCCGCGCGCCGCCGCCACCGACCGAACTGCGCAGAAACCGCGCGATCCGTCGGTCCGTCTTCAAATCCTTCGGCAGCACAGGCCGTTTCAGCACCAGCCCGGACAACGATGTACACCGGCTCAGCGCCACATATAGCTGGCCCGTCGAGAACATCCCGCCTGTCAGATCCACCACCAGACGTTCCAGCGTCTGTCCCTGGCTCTTGTGAATCGTGATCGCCCAGGCCAGCTTGAACGGCAGCTGGGTGTAGGTCCCGATCACCTCGCGGGTCAGTGAGCCGCCCGAGACCACCGGCCGCGTCGCCTCCCACGTGAACGGTGTGACCTCCGCGCACGCGCCGTCGGCGAACTCCACCTCGACAACCGCGCCGTACCGGTCGTAGTCGATGCCGACCACCCGGCCGATCGTGCCGTTGACCCACCGGTCGCCCTGATCGTTGTTCAGCATCATGACCTGAGCGCCGACCTTGAACCGCAGCGTCTCCTCGACCGGCGGGTCGAACAGCGACAGATCACCCGACACCTTTGCGTGGTGGACTAACTCGTCGCCCGGCAGGCGTTCCAGGTGCTGGCGGTTACGTGCCGTCACCAGGCGGTTGGTCGGCGCCAGGGTCAGCCAGAACTCGTCGTCGGGTGGCACGAAGTCGGCGTCGGCACGCGCGTTCAGTTGCTCCTGGGCATGGCCCAGCAGCACACCCTCGCGAATCTCATTGAGAATTGCGGTCATTCGGTCATCGCCCAGTTGGCGGAACACTGTCGTCAGCGCGACGGTGGGGAAGTCCTCGCGGCGGAAACAGTGTGCGGAGAAGAAGTACGGCGTGTCGTACGTCGTCGAGAAATACCCCGCCTCGCCGTCAGTGACGACGGGAGGCAGCTGATACAGATCACCGACCAACACAATCTGCACCCCGCCGAACGGTGTCCCAGGCTGCGGGCCGAACCGCTCCAGCGCGGTGGCCACCATGTCGAACACATCGGCGCGCACCATCGACGCCTCGTCGATGATCAGCGTCTGCAGCGACGCCAGCGTCTTGGCGAAGCGGCCCGGCCGGTACTCGCCGCGGCGGATGTCGTCGAGCGTCGTCGTGGGGCGAAAGCCGAACAGCCGGTGGATGGTGTAGCCGTCGACGTTGAGCGCGGCGATGCCCGTCGGCGCGACGACGACCACCGCGCGGTCCGTCTCCGCCATGAACAAGCGGATCAAGGTCGACTTGCCCGTGCCCGCCTTGCCCGTCAGGAAGACGTGCCTGCCGCCTGCCAGCAACTCGAGCGCATGGCCGAACTCGTCGGTCAGGACGAGCCCGCTGGTGATCCCCGCCACGGTTGCCCAGGCTACTGCGGATTCGGGTGGATTCCCGTGCAGCTTCTGAGGTGGTATCTGGCGGTATCAATAGATACCATGGATCCGTGGCGATGACACTGCGACTGAGTGAAGACCAGGCGGCCCGGCTGCGAGAGGCCGCCGAGCGCGAAGGGGTCTCGATGCAGGCCCTGGCACTGCGGGCGGTTGAGGAGTTCCTCAACCGGCGCACCGCACACCGTGACGCGCTACTGGCCCAGATTCTCGAAGAGGACGCCGGTGTCCTGCGTCGGCTTGCCGACTCATGAGTATCGACTACCTGGAGTTGGACGATCTTCTGGTGGCTGCCAGTGCATTTCTTGGGCGCCGGCCGGAGGTTCGCGACTACGGACTGGTCGAGTCGGCGCTGGCACGCGCCCAGGCGAGTGTGTTCGGCGAGGATGCCTACCCGACGCTTCACGAGAAGGCCGCAGCGCTTCTGGATTCCCTCGTCAACAATCACGCGCTTGTCGACGGCAACAAGCGTCTGGGCTGGGTGGCCACTCGGTTGTTCTACGGCCTCAATGGCTACACCGTCATGGGGTCCGAGGATGACAAGTTCGGCCTCGTGATCGCGGTGGCTACCGGCGAACTGGATACTGCCAGCAAGATCGCCCATGTGTTGTCAGAGCTTGCCGTCCCGGCATCGTGACTCATTGTCCGTTGTGTCGCCTATCCGTCGAGCATCGCGGCACCGTCGCGCCACGCATTGACGACGTCCTCGACACGCTGATGCACTTGTGCGCGAGCTGATTCGCGGTCGACACCCGACATGAGCAGGGCGTCGTAGTCCGTGTCGACATGGCGGACGGAGGCGACGACGGCGAGGCATACAGCGTCGCGGTCGAGGGCTCGTCCGGCGGCGCTTCGTCCCACGCGGCCGCTGCCGCGTGCCGCCGCGTGAAGTGCGATCGCCTCGGCGCGGTCGACCGGACACCCCGGAAACTGCTCACGGATAGCGGCCGCGAACTCACCGCGGAAATGCACATCGTGATCGGCCCGGCGACTCTGCTCGCGATCCCGGCGGCGGGCGCGCACGTCGGCGTCGGAGAGGCACTCCTGCGCGGCCTGTTCGATCGCCGCCGCCTCCGCCAAAATCCCTTGCCGCTCATAGCGATTACGTCGTGTGCTCCAGCGCACCACAACGGCCGACAGTCGGCTGGCTTTCGTAGCGCGCCGAGTAAGCGCGGCATCGCCCGAAGGCAGAAACTCGAGGTGGCCGAGGTCGGCGCAGTCCAGACACAGTGCACCTGCCTTGTCCATGCGAAGGAAGTCGCCGGTGTCGCCGCACGATGCGCATGTCCACGCCTTGTGTGGAGAGATCACGACGATCCGTTGGGGACGGCGTGGTGGGCGCTCGACTACAGGTTCAGGAATGTCGATTGAGCCCCAATGGGTGCGGTAGCTGCGTTCGGCGTCCGAGTCACCGTCGGCGGTGAATTGCAGATCTCGATAGTCGCCTCCTGACGGCGCGAGGCCACGATCTTCGGCCCAATGCTGCAACGCTGTAAAGGCTGCCGTGACTTTGTCGGAGTCGACCCCCACGCATCGATCGAGCGAAGGAACACGGCCCTGCGCCCACCGGTCGACGTTCGGCTGAGCGAGCCAGCCGAGACCAACGAGCACATCGACAGGTCGGACGGATCGGCGTTCGGCCAGCAATCCCTCAGCGATCCGCGCCACTCGTGTTTCGAGGCGTGCCATAGCAACTCGACATTACTTCCGCGGTGCGACACGTAGCAGCATCTAATCGACGTCGATGTCCCAGTTGACGGTGAAGCCCTCGGGCAGGACGAGCGCGGTTAGAACGTCGATCCGCTCGCCAAGGGGCCAAGACTCGACGTCGAACCCATCGTCGTCGAAGAATGCGTAGTTCAGTGACGACTCGGGAGTCGTGCGCGACCGGTAGACGATGGCGTCGATATCGGTCCACCAGCGTCTGGCGGCGTCGACAAGTCGATGGCAGGTGGTCCAGACATCAGGATGTTGCCCGGTACTGATCTGGTCGTCCACTTGGAGGACGTCGAGGTTCTTCTCGGTGCGGAGGTCGAGGACCCGCAGGTTGCGGGCGGACACGAGGCGGACAAGGTGGTGAGTTCGGTGGTCGGCGGGAATTACGAGTCCGGTCAATCGGTATCGCTCTCGGAAAGCGCCTGCGAGTGTGGCCCCGGCGTAGCGAGTACGGAAGGCACCCGATTGCGGATCGAAGCGGTAGCGGGGTTCGGGAAAGCCGGCCCAGTCCCAGGCGGCGGGTGGGGTCGCGTCCACTCGCCAGATCGCGCTGCCGGCTGGAATCGATCGACGGCGCAGGCCGGCGGGCCTGGCCTCGGCGAAGGAGGCGTGGTAGCCGGCGGGAAGCTCAGGCACCGAGCGAGGTCAGCATCCGCCAGGCGATTTCGGCGGTCTTGGGTTTACGCAGCGCCTCGGCGATCGAGGTGTTACCAAGTTCGTCATGTTCGAGGCGCATGATCCGGTCGGCTGCCAGGGGATCTGAGGTGAAGCGTGCTAGCAGCTCGAGTATCCGCGGTAGGTCTCGGCGCGTCCGGCCACCATCGAATTGCCAAGCAGGAAACCAGGTCTGGTTACCGACAGCACTGCCGATCAGCTTCCCGCGGCTACGAAGCCGATGAACTGCCTGAGGTGTACGCAACTTCAACAGCGCCTGCACCTCCGGTGTCCGCATCGCACCGTCGACGAAGTCCTCGACGAGCGCGGCGCGGCGCTGATCGCTCAGCGTGCGCGCTGCGATTCGCTCCAGCGTTCCCTGTGGAGTCATCGGGGCGGTGAGCAACGCGTCTAGGACTTTTGCGAATCGCGTGTCCTTCTGCGCCCGAACCGCCACCTGATGAGCGAGCGGAGCGGCGGCGGCGGTCATGTCCAAAGCCTACGCCCGGTCGGGTGATCGAAACAATCGAAACAGGCAGCTGGGGCGTCCGATGCGGCGGGCGCTATTCGGCCGTTCCGTTGCGTCCTTGGCGACTCTGGCGTACCCCAACCAAGGCCGAATGGTCTCGCTTCCTCAGTGCGTGCGACCTGGTGGGGCTAATGAGATCCAAGTTACTACCGTTGCAATCGCGTCAATAGAGTCTCGTGTTACGCAACGTGCGATTGCAGCATTTCGTCCTTCGACACAGATCCGCCGGGGTAACGTCCGCGCTGGATACAGCGTGGACACAGAAAGGGAGTAAGGGTGAAGATCCAGAAACTGGTGGCACCTCTTGGGGTCGCCGCAGTTGCGATCGGCATGGCGGCCGCTACGGCGGCCTCCGCGTCAGCGGCCAACAACATCAAGCCGTACGGGGTCCAGGAGACGCTCAACGACTACGGCACCGGCGCTCCGATGATCGGCTACACGGTGTACGGCCTTACCCCGAGCTCCGCCCCCGTGCCGCACAACGGCACGTTGTATGCAGCAACTGTGAAAGTCGAAGGGCTCGGCGGCTGGGCCACCCCTTTGGTCCCGCTCTTCAATGCCCGCGCGCAAAGCGGAGCGAACTACCGTGTCATCGCCAATGCACCTGACGGCCCCCCCGCGGCGCCGCCGGGCGGCTCGACGACCGGCAAGCTCTACTTCGATGTCGTGGGCGACATTCCCAACAGCGTCGTGTACAACGACGGCTCGCAGGATCTATTGGCTTGGGTCGACACGAACGGTACCGGGATGGCTAGCGGCGCCCCCGACGTCGCAGAAGAGACCACCGAGATCATCGGCGGTGCGCCCACCGACGGTGGGGGAACAACGGGCGGCGATGATGTAGCCCCCGCCGTCCAAGCCCCCGAGGAAGTAGTCAGCCCGTTCGAGACTCCCGAGCAGCACGAGGCGCATGGGGGCGGCGCCCACTAACTCAACACGCACACCGAGCGCGGGCGGCCGATGATGGCTGCATGACTCGAGACGAGATCACCCAGCAGATCATCACCGCCCGCCTCGCCAAGCACCTCACCTGGCAGCAGCTCGCCGAAGCCATCGGTAAGCCCGTCGTCTGGACCACCGCAGCCCTGCTCGGCCAACACCCCATCCCGCCCGACGCCGGCCTCAAGCTCGTCGAGCTGTTGGGTCTCGACGAGTCAGTCGTGCCGGTCCTCGCCGCCGTCCCGATGCGCGGCGGCCTTCCCACCGCGGTGCCGACCGACCCGACCATCTACCGCTTCTACGAAGTCCTCCAGGTCTACGGCGGCGCCATCAAAGAGCTCATCCACGAAGAATTCGGCGACGGCATCATGAGCGCCATCAACTTCAGCGTCGACATTGAGAAGAAGTCGCACCCGGCAGGCGACCGCGTCGTCGTCACATTTGACGGAAAATTCCTGCCCTACGACTGGACCGCTGCGGACACAGCGG
Organism: Mycobacterium sp.; assembly: GCA_032161985.1. Classification (GTDB taxonomy): domain Bacteria; phylum Actinomycetota; class Actinomycetes; order Mycobacteriales; family Mycobacteriaceae; genus Mycobacterium. The sequence goes on along the minus strand of JAVRPX010000069.1, from coordinate 839 downwards.
GGTGAAGCCCTGAAATCACCCGCGCAACAAGACCATTACAAATTCGCACAGCTCAGCCGAGTTGCGCGGACCTCGAGACGCTCTGTTTAATATTGAGCCGTCCCGGCCCTCGCCGAACCACACTGGAGAACAGTTGACGTCTACTCGCCGTGTCCGCGGTGCCTGCCTCGCGGCTGTGTTCGCCGTCGTCGCGGTGCTCGGCGGCGTCGTCCTCTCCACCACTCCCGACTGCGCCGATCATTGTCAGACGGTGATTGCCTTGCCTGTCCCGCAGGTGGCGTCGCAGCCCGTGGCACCGCAGCCTGCTGCAGTGTGGACCGCACCGTCGTCGGGCGCAGACCACGTCAGCCCCTCGGGCCCGGTACTGGTCACCGCCACCGTCGGGACGATCACCGACGTCGAGATGCGGAGTGACTCCGGCAAGGTGATCCCCGGCGTGCTCACCCCGGACGCAACGGTGTGGAAGCCCACCACCCAGCTCGGCTACGGCCGCACCTACACCCTGACGATCGCCGCCCGCGGGCCCGGCGGCATGCCATCGCGCCAGACGTCCAGCTTCACCACCCTTAGTCCCGGCAACCAGACCCAGGTTTATTTCGAAACCACCGCGGGCGGCCTGCTGCGGGACGGCGCAACATACGGCGTCGGCATGGTGATCGTCGCGAAGTTCGACGAGCCCATCGACAACAAGGCCAACGCCGAACGTCACCTCGTCGTCACCACCAACCCACCGACCGCCGGGTCGTGGAACTGGATCGACGACCAGACCGCGCACTGGCGGCCCGAGAAGTATTACACCCCACGCACATCCGTCACCGTCGCGGCCAACCTCTACGGCA
>JAVRPX010000068.1:0-6326 GCA_032161985.1 Mycobacterium sp. | reverse complement strand
CGTGGACTAGGCGGAGGCGGTGGGTGCGCTACCGATGCCGATGGCTGCTATTGCCGTGACTGCTACTGCCGAGATTGCAGTCTTGGTGATATTCATGATTCGCTCCTGACGTTCTTGAGCGATGGTTTCCCTTGAAACACACGTAGAACTGACTCCTGTATTCGCCAGGCCATCCGTCGGCCTGCCCCGATGCTCGAGCGGCAGGACGCTGGGCATTTACCGTCCGCAGGTACTCAGAAATTCCAGCTGCCGGGGAGCGTTGATAGCCGTCAGCGGTAACGACATTGGCGCGCTGGAGCGCAACTGTGGCAAGTGCATCGCCGCACTCCTGGAGCTTTGATGACACCGATGCAGCGCCTGGCCACGTGATCGGAGGATTCAAACGACCACCGGCCGTCACGAGGCACCACAGCCACGAGCTGCAGTAGTAATACCTGAACCAAAAGATCTAGTCGTCAAGGATGATTGGCCTGAATGGCAGACAACCAGTCTCCGAGCATTCCCGAGCTCGAGCGGCATCACACGACAAGCCGTCGGCCGTTCGGGCGACGTACGCTGCTGCGCGATGCTGGTGTCCTGGGTGCCGCGCTCGTCACAGCCACACTGTCCGGATGCGACCGCACCGACGACGCACTGACGTTCTTCTTCCAGGCTAATCCGGAAGAGGCGGCCGTGCGGATGCGGGTCGTTGACGAGTTTCAGCGCAGACACCCCGGCATCAAGGTGCGCACGGTGCGGTCCGGGGGCGACCCGATGCAGCAGATCTTCACCTTTTGCGCGGGCGGGAAATGCCCGGATGTGTTGATGGTCTGGGAGCTGACTTACGCCGGACTGGCCGATCGGGGTGTGCTACTGGATCTGAACACGATCCTGGCCCAGGACCCGACCTACGCCGCGGAGCTGAAATCCGACAGCGTCCCGGCGTTGTACGACACGTTCGAGTTCAAGGGGGGCCAATACGCGTTCCCCGAACAATGGTCGGGGAACTTTCTGTTCTTCAACAAGAAGCTCTTCGACGACGCGAACTTGAGACCACCCGGCCGTTGGGACAATGCCTGGAGTTTCGCCGAGTTCCTTGATTCCGCCAAGGCGCTCACCAAGCGTGACGCGTCCGGCAAGGTCACGCAGTGGGGATTCGTCGACACATGGGTGCGCTATTACTCTGCGGGTCTGTTCGGAATGAACAACGGCGCCAGCTGGTCCAGCCCATGGAACAACCCGGGGCGCATGAATTTCGATGACGACGCGTTCATCGAGGGTGTCCAGTTCTACGCGGACCTGGCCAACAAGTACCAGGTGGCGCCGAAGGCGGCCGACCAGCAATCGATGTCCACGACGGACCTCTTCGCGCGGGGCCAGGCCGCGATGGCTATGGGCGGGCACTGGCGCTACAGCACACTCTCCGAGGCCGGCGGCCTGGATTTCGACGTCACGGCGTTGCCTGTCGGCCCGAAGGGACACGGCTCGTGGTCGGACGTCGGAACAACCGGGCTCGCCATCGCCGCCGGCAGCCCCCGCAAGCAAGAGGCATGCGAGTTCGTGAAGTTCGTGACCGGTCCCGTCGGGCAGGCGGTGATCGCCGAATCCGGCCTATTCGTACCTGCATTGACGTCCGCAGTGAACTCGGCGGGATTCGCCAAAGCTCATACCCGGGTGCACAACCTCGAAGTCCTGACGGGCGGACCGGCCCGGTCGAGGCACCTGCCGGTCACCCCGGCGTGGGAAAGGGTCGATGCTCTCATGGATCGCAACTTTGGCCCCGTGCTGCGGGGTGTCCAATCGGCGACCTCGTTCAAGACCGACCTCGCTGCCGACGTCGACAAGCTGTTACGCAATCAATGACTGTCCGTGAGAAAGCTCGAGCGCCGACCGTGCCCCCGCGGACCGCGAATCGTTCGGTCCTGGCGAGGCGACAAGCCACGGCGGGGCGAATCTTCGTGGCGCCGAACCTGCTCGCGGTGGCCGTCTTCATGTTATTCCCGCTGGGATTCTCGCTGTACATGGCCTTTCATAAGTGGGACATGTTTACCCCGGCAAAGTTCGTCGGGTGGGCGAACTTCCATCGGCTGTTCACCGGCGACCCGCTCTTCGCCATCGCGTTGCGCAACACCGTTGCCTTCACCATCGGGACCATGGTGCCGACCGTCGTGATCGGCCTCATCGTCGCTGCCACGCTGAACCGGAAGATCAAGGGGATCGGCGTCTTTCGGACCATCCTGTTCCTGCCGCTGGCCGTGTCGACCGTGGTACTGACCGTGGTCTGGCGATTCGTCTTCGACACCAACAACGGCCTGCTCAACATCATGCTCGGCTGGTTCGGGATCGGTCCGGTGCCCTGGTTGGTCGACCCGAAGTGGGCGATGGTCTCGCTGTGCCTGGTCAGCATCTGGAAAAGCGTTCCGTTCGCCACCGTCATCCTGCTCGCCGCAATGCAAGGCGTGCCCGAAGACCTCTACGAGGCGGCGAAGATCGACGGCGCCGGTGCGATACGACGGTTCTTCTCCATTACCGTGCCGTTGATCCGAAGTGCGCTGTCGTTCGTCGTCGTCATCTCGATAATCAACTCGTTCCAGGCATTCGACCAAGCCTATGTCCTCACCGGCGGCCACGGCGGCCCGGAGACCGCCACATACGTTTTTGGAATCATGCTCTTCCAGAACGCATTTGCCTTTGGCGACGTCGGCTACGCGTCTGCGCTTGCCTGGGTGATGTTCGCGATCCTGCTGGTCATCACGCTCCTGCAGCTGCGGTCCTCGCGCAGGAATTCGCTGGAGCAATGATGTCGAGTCTTACCGAGCGGGTGATCAAGCTCACCGTCCTTCGCGCCATCGCCCTCTACACCACGCTCATCGTTATGGCGTGGTTCGCCCTCTTTCCGATCCTGTGGGCCCTGTCGGGCTCGCTGAAGAAGGAGCCCGAGGTCACCGAGCCGGTACTGTTTCCACGGCATCCGCAGTGGTCGAACTATGGCGAAGTGTTTGCGCTGATGCCATTCTGGCGGATGTTTCTCAACACCGTGTTTTACGCCGGATGCGTTACGGCTGGACAGGTGTTCTTCTGCTCACTGGCCGGATATGCGTTCGCCCGCTTGCGATTCAAGGGCCGCGACGTGCTGTTCGTCGCCTATCTGGGCACCCTGATGGTGCCTCTCACTGTCACCGTCATCCCACAGTTCATTCTCATGCGGATCTTCGGCTGGACGGACACACCATGGTCGATGATCGTGCCCGGACTGTTCGGCAGCGCCTTCGGCACGTATCTGATGCGGCAGTTCTTCCGCACCCTGCCCAACGATCTCGAGGAGGCCGCGATACTCGACGGCTGCTCGCCGTGGCAGGTGTATTGGCGGGTGCTGCTGCCGCACACCAAGCCGGCAGTCATGGTGCTCGCAGTGCTCACTTGGATGAATGTGTGGAATGACTTCCTGTGGCCATTGCTGATGATCCAGCGCAACAGCATCTCCCCGCTCACCCTGGGTCTGGTGAATCTACAGGGGGAGTACACCTCCAAGTGGCCGGTCCTGATGGCCGCGTCCATGCTGATCCTGCTTCCGCTGGTGGTCATTTACGCCGTCGCTCAACGGGCCTTCATTCGCGGCATCGCCCTGTCGGGCTTTGGCGGCCGGTAAGCGCGGAGGCGCAATGATTCGAGAGGCAGGTCCAATCATGGCATCAGTAGCGTTCGAGAAGGCGAGTAGGCGATACCCGGGCGCGGATCGGCCCGCGCTCGACGGGCTGGACCTGACCATCGGCGATGGCGAATTTCTGGTCCTGGTGGGGCCTTCCGGCTGTGGTAAGTCCACGTCGCTGCGCATGCTGGCAGGCCTCGAGACCGTCGACGATGGCGTCATTCGCATCGGCGCGCGCGATGTCACGGGCGCCGATCCCAAGGATCGCGATGTCGCTATGGTGTTCCAGAACTTCGCGCTGTACCCGCACATGACGGTGGCACAGAACATGGGTTTCGCACTGAAGGTCGCCAGGGTTTCCAAGGCCGACATCCGCGACCGCGTCCTCGACGCCGCCCGGCTGCTCCACCTGGAGGCCTGCCTCGACCGTAGACCCAAGGACCTGTCGGGTGGAGAGCGTCAGCGAGCGGCGATGGGCCGGGCCATCGTGCGTCGCCCACAGGTATTCCTGATGGATGAGCCCTTGTCTAACCTCGACGCGAAACTGCGGGTAGAGACCCGCACCCAAATCGCCTCGCTGCAGCGCCAACTCGCCACCACCACCGTCTACGTCACCCACGACCAAGTCGAAGCGATGACCATGGGCGACCGCGTCGCCGTACTGCGCGACGGTGTCTTACAACAATGTGCCGCCCCACGCGAGCTCTACCGCGACCCGGCCAATGTCTTCGTAGCCGGGTTCATGGGTTCGCCCGCAATGAACCTCTTTACCCTGCCGATTCTCAATCGATCGGTCTCACTCGGCGATTGGATCATCCCGATCCCGCGCGAGATCGCGGACACCGCCACCGAAGTGGTCGTCGGCATCCGCCCCGAGCACTTCGACATCGGCGGCCTCGGCGTCGAAATCGAGGTCGAAGTCGTGGAAGAACTCGGGTCCGACGCCTTCATCTACGGCCGCCTGGTTGGCGCCGAGAACACCACCACCGCCGACCAACCCATCGTCGTCCGCGCCGACTGGCGCAGACCGCCCGAACGTGGCACCCGCATACACCTTCGTCCGAGCCCCGGCCGCATCCTCTTTTTCGCCAACGACCCCACCGGCAGCCGCTTGAGATAAGAGACGTCTAGTTCCAATCGCAGAAACGCCGCTGGCCGCTGACATCTATGCACGGATTCCAACTGATGGGAGGGCGCGGGAGGTTGCCAGTCCGATCGACGTGGCAGCGATCTGGAATCGCGGACTTGCGTCTCTTTATTCGGGACGACGGGATTGGTGGTGCCGACTCACATAAGCGGTCCGGCCTCATCAGGCTGATCGACCGAATCGAGGCGCTTGGGGACAGCTGCGGATCTCCAGCCTCGTTGGGAGCGGCACGTCAGTGTTGGCCGTGGCCCCGTTCGACGACTCCTGACCGGCCGTCGGGTGGGTGGCGATTCCAGTTAACAGGGCCGCATCAATGGGTGTGAGCGGTAACGACACGGCCTTGCGCGAGGGCAACTGTGGAAGTGCAAGAGACTGATACGCCGGCTATTCGGTAACCGATAGCCGGCCATAACGAGAAAGTGCGACTATGCGAATGAAACTGACCCACGTCACACCGATGCTGGTGGCGGGCGCTGCTGCGGTAGCTATCGCCGCGGCGCCAGCTGCCGCGGCGGAGCCGGCCGCGGCACAGATGACCCCCTCCACGGCCGTGGCGACCCATGTTGTCCCGACCGGTCACGGCGGCGGTGGTGGCTTTCACGGCGGTGGTGGCTTTTATGGCGGCGACGGCGGCTTTCGCGGCGGCGATCGTGGCTATCACGGCGGCTTTTACGGCGATCGCGGCGGCTGGGGCTGGGGCTGGCCATGGGGGGGCCGACGCTGGTAGCGGTCAATGACAATGACGAAAGCGGCGTAACTATGCGCCGCTTCGTCAACTTCTTTGCGTTCCGGGCTGCGCAGATCCGTGAAATCCAAAGCCGCCCATGAATAGTTGTGCAAACAAACTTCGGCGATGAGCGGAAGCCGGCTTTGGCGGGCAAAACCCCGTGCCGCAATCTTGTTGGCGCCTTGATCGTCCGTGGCCTGGACCGCGGTACATGCTGATGGGTAGATACGGATTCAGGCGTTCACGTCGTACTCCGTGATTGCGACGCTGGCATGCGCGGGCAATCGGCGCGCTGAGATGCTGGGCGTGCACCCTATACCGCGATCGCTAGTCCCGCGCCGAACAGCGTTGCGGCGTGCGCCGAAATTGGCGACATCGACGACGCAGTAACAGAATTCGGTGTCGTGCTCGCTGACGAGACCGCCGCCTTGGGGTCCCGCGCGCATCCGACACCGCCGGACCCGGCAGTGACGACGGCGCTGGAGTTAAGCGATTCCATCGTCGCGCACTCGCACTGGACCGATCGCTCTGCCCTGAGTTCAGTGTCCAATTCCGTTGGCATGCCTAGGCAGCGTGATGTCGGCCGGTTGCCGCACGGGATCAGATGGGGTTGATCTCCTCGAGGTTGCGCCCTGTGGTGCGCGGTCCCCTGACTGCGATCACGGCCATCGTGGCCGCAAGCGCGGCAACGACTACCGTGAACATCGCTGCGGCGCCGTAACTGTCGAGCACTGGGATAAGGATGAACGGCAACGCTCCGCTGGACAACCGCGACAACGAATACGTCCAGCCCACTGCCGTTGCCCGCACATCGCTGGGGAAGA